>CAYXQW010000413.1:0-3005 GCA_964466695.1 uncultured Bdellovibrionales bacterium | reverse complement strand
AGGGAGCATCGCCGAGCTGCGCGAGCTGCTCGCGAGCTCGGAGCTCTCGGAGCTCGAGGTCGAGTATCTCGGAGCTGCCGCCGAGGCTCTCTTGCGCGGCGCGCAGGCGGCACCTCGGCTCGCGAAGCTATGGTGGTCGGCGCCCGATACGATCTTCGGGCTCTCGGCGCTGCGGATCCTCGTGCAGCTCGAAGGTGCGGGTTATGGCGAGCGTGAGCGCGAGCTTGTGCTCGCGACTACGCGCGAGCCTTCGCCGAGCTCGTACCTCGAAGACAGCGGGGATCTCGCGCGGATCTACGCCGACATGCGGCAGCAGATCCCGGAGGGCTCGCGCCTCGTGGCGGAGCTCACGCTCGCGCTAGGGGTCGCGGAGCTACGCGCGCAGCGCTTCACGGCGGCGGTGTCACACTTTTCGCGCGTGCTCGAGACCGCGCGCGCGACCGAGTTTAAGCGCGCGACCGAGCTCCGCCTCGGCGAGGCCTTGCGCCGCCAGGGGGATTACGCCCAGGCGCTTAGGCGCTTCAACGCCGTCGCGGCGCGTGGTGATGACGCCGTGGGTGCTCTGGCGCGCGCCGCCGCCGGGCAGATGGCGATCGAGCAGCAGCGTTATCGCGAGGCCGAGCGGCTCTTTCGTGAGCAGCTCGTCGATCACCCCGTGGGCGAGGCACGCGCGGCGGCGCTCTTCGGCCTCGGCTGGGTAGCCTTCCGCACGGGTGCCTACGCGAACGCACAGCGGTTTTTAAGGACGCTCGTCGCCGAGCGGCCGTTTGGTAAGCTCACGCCGGGGGCCTTGTATTGGGCGGCGCGCGCCGCCCAAGAGCTCGGTGATAAAGCGCGCGGCGCGAGCGATCTCGAGGCTCTCCGCGCGCGCTTCCCGCACGACTATTATGCCTATCGTGCTTTCGCGGCGCTCGGCTCCTCGGAGACAGCGCCGAGCTCGCTCTCGAGCGCTCGTCCGTCTGCGGCCATGAGGCAGCTCGAAGAGGTGGTCAAGGCTGGCGTCGATCGACGCGCGCGCGCTCTCTTGACGCGCCTCTTTACGGAGCTCGAAGAGCTCTCGCCCGCGGAGCTGGAGCTCATCGAGCGCGAGGCTTCGCGTCTTGGGCGCGACGATCAGGCCACCCTGGCCAGGCGGCAGCGTTGTCATCGTTTCGGCGGCGGCGCGGGCGCGCCTTGTGAAGAGCTCGCAAAGCTCTTCGAGGATCACCTCACGGCGCCGCTCGTCGCGGCGGCGGTCGCCGAGCGGACGCGCCCCTCGTGGCTCGTCGCCGCTGCTTACGCGAAGAGTCGCTTGCGTAAAGAGCGCGTCGGCGATCGCGGCGAGCTCGGGGTCTTGCAGCTACCCGTAAAGACGCTCATGGAGCTCTTGCGTGAGGAGGACCCACGTCACACGGTGTCCGCGAGCGAGGTGCGCGACGCCGCGGTCAACCTGCGCTTGAGCGCGCGTTACTTCGCGCGCCTTGTGCGCGCCTTCGATGATCGTATCGAGTATGCCCTGGCGGCGCTCGACGCCGGCCCGGGGGCGGTGACACGTTGGCGCGAGAGTCGCGGAGACCTGCCCGTGGATATCTTCGTCGAGGAGATCCCCTACAACGAGACGCGCGCCTTCGTGCGCGAGGCGCTGGCGGCGCATGTTCTAAGGTCGAGCTTCGCTCTTGAAGGGAGCTGAGGGATCGCTCGTCTTCTGCCCGCGCGCGCGCAAGCTCTCGAGGCTCGGCAGCGACTTCGGCACGGTGATGGTGCGCTCGGCGGGAGGGATGCCCGTGGCGATGGCGCGCACGAGCATGCTCACGGCCAAGCTCGCGTTCGGTGGCATGGCGACGGTGGCGGCGAGCTGCCCGTTCTTTACGCAGGCGTCACCGGTACGAGAGAGCCCGTCGATGCCGAGATAGGGGAGGCGCAGCCAGCGCTCTTTGTCGACGCCGCTCGTCAAGGCCTGGAAGGCCTTGCGTGCCCCGAGCGCCATGGCGTCGTTTTGCGCCACGACCGCGCCGATGTTCATGTTGCGCACGGTGGTGATGCGTAGCCACGAGTCGACAGCCTCATAGGCGCTGGCCTCGGTCCAGCGGCCGCGGAGCATCCTTACCTGGATATTGCTCGCGCGCGCCTGGTTCATGCCGAGGGTGCGCTGCATGGCCGCGTCGCAGCCGAGCGGGCCTTGGATGTAGAGCACGGTGCCGCCGTGCGGCAGCAACGCCGTTAGCTGCTGGCCCTGGATGCGCCCCGCCTCGACGTGGTCGGAGCTTATGGCGAAGACGGGACGCGGGCAGGTGCGGCGCAGCTCGCCGATATAATCGACGTCGCGGTTGAGTACCACCCAACCTATCCCGGTGTTGGCGGCGGCGCGCGCCACCTCGATCAAGCCGCCGGCCACCGGCTCCAAGATGATCGCGTCGGGCCTCGAGGCCGCCGGGCCGTAAATGATCTGCAAAAGCTGCGTCCCTTGCGTGACCGCGTCATTGAACGCATACAAGGTCTGGAGCTGCACACCGTTGCGCCGAGCTTCGTCCTCGGCCGAGATGGCTTGCTCTTGTTGGTAATCGTTGTCTTTGGTGGTGAACGAAACGACGAATTTGAGTTTATTCATGCTCGGCTCCTTCACGGAATCCGACTTTTCCGTCAAGAAAGTAGACTTGTCAACATCTTATACCCAGGGTTATCAACAGGCAATCGGAGTCTGATTTTGTCGCAAAATCAAAAAATCGCTAAAGACAAGGTTAGTCTCCTCGGTCTTACGCGCGAAGAGCTCAGGGCGTGGTTATGCGCGCGCGGGCATCCTCGTTTTCGCGGCGACCAGCTCTACGACGCTGCTTATCGCCAGCAAGTCGCTTCGTTTCAAAGCATCACGAATATGCCCGCGAGCTTACGCGCAGAGCTCGACGCGGCTTGCACGCTCGCGCGACCCTCGATCGATGCCTGTCAGGTTTCGGTGGACGGCACGCGCAAGTATCGCTTGCGCCTCGAAGACGGCGCGATGATCGAGGCTGTCTATATCCCCGAGGTAG
>CAYXQW010000412.1:0-3010 GCA_964466695.1 uncultured Bdellovibrionales bacterium | reverse complement strand
TACCGTGCGCCGTCGCACCCGATCTGCCCGATGGTGAACAGGATCAGGTCCTTGCCGGACACGTAGCGCCCCAGGGCGCCGCTGAACTCGAACCGGATACTCTCGGGCACGCGGAGCCAGGTCTCGCCCGTGGCAAGGGCGCAGCCGAGGTCGGTCGAGCCCACGCCCGTCGCGAAGGCTCCGAGGGCCCCGTAGGTGCAGGTGTGGGAGTCTGCGCCGATGATGACGTCTCCGGGGAGAACGAGGCCCTGCTCGCCATCGCCAAGCTCAAAGATCATCCGCTCGAGGTGGTGCTGCCAAAGAGCAGCATCCTCGCCGAGCCCAAGGTGGCGGTGGTCGACAAGGTTGTAGACAAGCACGGCACGCGCGCGGTGGCCGAGGCCTACCTCAACTTCCTCTACAGCGAGCAGGGTCAGAAGCTCGCCGAAAAGCACCACTACCGGCCACAGCTCGCGCCAGCTAAGAGCGCGAGCGATCCAAAGCGTCGCGAGATGCGCCTCGTCACCGTCGAGGAGGCCTTCGGTGGCTGGGCGGCGGCCCAGGCCGAGCACTTCGCCGACGGGGCCACCTTCGACAGGCTCTATCGACCGGGACGCTAGTCCTCCGGCCACAAGCTTTGGTGCAAAACCTTGCACCACATGCTTACCGAAAGCTACTGTGCCGTCATGGCTGTCTTTTACGAGGATGTACTTAAAACACTGCTAGATCGCGGTATCCGGTTCGTGATCGTTGGCGGGACAGCTACGGTACTAAGAGGCGTGCCGCGCATGACGGCGGATCTTGATCTAGTCGTCGAGCTGACAGCACCCAACGTCGATAACCTCGTTGTGGCGCTCAACGAGCTAGGTTACTGCGCCAGGCCGCCAGTAGAACCGCGTCTGCTTGCAGATCCCGCAGCACGTGCGAGTTGGCTCAAAGACAAAGGGATGATGGCCTTCAGCTTTTGGCACCCGAAGCGTCCCCTTGACGCCGTGGATATCCTCTATGCGGGGCGTCTGAGCTACGCGGAGCTCGCAAAAAGGGCCGACGTCATTCCGGTTGGTCGGCTCAGGCTGCCAGTAGCAGCGTCTGAAGATCTCATCACGATGAAGAGCGGTACAGGTCGGCCTCAAGACGAGGCTGATGTGGACGCCTTGCGGAGGCTTCTCGATGCCGACAGACAGCATTAGCTCGCGACGAGGGGTTTGGCACGCCAAACCGATTGAAGAGCTTCTAGCCTTCAAAGCGATTCCGGCAGAAGAGAAATTGCGCTGGCTCGAGAGCGTACGGCAGACGCTCAACGCTCTGCCCGCAAAGCAACAAGAGACGATTCGGCGCTTCCGCCTTGGACTCCTTTGATCTGACGCTAAGGGACGAACATGCGGAACATATCGGGCGGGGACGCGAACGAGAGCGCGGAGACGACGTATCCCCCGTTGGGATAGTGCGAGCAGGCGCCCGCAAAGATCCCTTCGCCAGGATCGATCCGTCTAAGCACGATCGGGGCGCCCGCGGCGTCACGCTCGATGCCATCGGCCGTGCGCGCGAAGAGCAAGCACCCGCGGTAGCCCGATCCCGTCGCGCCGTCGGGGAAAGACAGAGGTCCGGCGGGTGAGGCGAGCAGGTAGCTTTTCCCATCGCGCGCGAACAGATGGGCAGCGTTGAGCTCCAGACCGACACCGCCCACGCAAGGCGCATCCGAGGCGTCGAGCAGCACGTGCGCGTGGCTCCAGGTGCTGCCGTGATCCGATGAGCGCAAAAGCTCCACGCGTATGGCGAACTCGGCTTGCGAAGGGAATACGCAGCCAACGGCGAGCTCGAGAGCGCCGGACGCTTCGTCGATCGCGGCGGAGGGCTCGGTCAAGGCGACGCAATCTTGCAACCCCTCGATGTCGGTCACGAGCTGCGGCGCATCGGACGACATGGAGGACGACGACGGCCAGCCGATCATGGGCACGGGGTCGGACCAAGGCCCGGCGGGCGCAGGGGCGGTCCCGATGCGGAGGTGGCCGAATTGGTAGCGCAGTCGGGGTGTGTTGGGGGCGACGGGATCCGGCTCGAGGATCACGTAGCTGTGCGTGAAGATCTTCCATCGCGCCGCGGCGTCAGGGTCGTCGATGTCTTCGACGATCGTGGAGACCTCATGGACGATGGTCGCGTTGGTGCAGGTGCCGCCCGGGCAATCCGGATCTCCGAGGGCGTCGATGGTGACGTCCTCGAAGGCAGCGTTGGCGAGGGCCGCGAAGGAGAAGGTCTCGCCATCGTCTTGGGACACGGCGATGCGCGTGTGGAGCTTGTTGCGCTGGAGATCGATGCTCGTGTAGGCCAAGACGAGCGAGCCGTCGGATGCGGTGACGATGGCCGGATCGAACGTGCCGAGGTCGGAGCCGGCGGGATCGGCCAGCACGCGGAAGCGAGACGCGGCACCGTCGGGATCGAAGGCGATCGCGGCGGGGAGAATAACGGGACACCCTTGGGGTCTTGAAGCGCCCGAGTCGTCGTCGGTGCCCGCCGGATCATTGCAGCCGACGACGACGAGGGCGATGCAACCGAAGAGGTGAACGGTTCGGATCATGATCGTTATGTTCGGGCATGCGCGGCGCTGTTGGCAAGCCTTCGTACGATCCGACGCGCGCGCAGCCTACTTGCCGGTGATGTCGAGCGCGTAGTTGGCGAAGAGGCGCTGCTTACCCGTCTCCACGCTCAACATCACGTAGAAGCCCTTCGCCTCGGCGGGGACCTCCACCTGCGTCGTCCACTCGGCCGCGCCTCGTGCGGGTGTGATCGGCACCGTCACGATATCGGGCGTCTCGTAGTAACCATAAAGGATGCCGTCTCGCCCGACGATAGGCGTGTTGCCGATGTGAACATAGCAGGGATAATCGCCCGGGTTCGTAGTTTGCCAAGTAAAGCGCAGGCCTTGTGCCACGCGCTCGACGGACTTGAGGTTCAACACGACCTGATTGAGCGCGGTAAATGGGGTGTCGGCTTTTTGCACCAAGTCTTTGATAGACGCGCCGATGGGATAGGT
>CAYXQW010000411.1:0-3014 GCA_964466695.1 uncultured Bdellovibrionales bacterium | reverse complement strand
CGGACCGAGACCCACCGCATCGCGCTTTTGCGCCGCGGCGTCGATGTCTGGTGCGCGCGGGTCTTGGGTATAGGCCCGGGCCAGCTCTACGGCTACCGCGCCCACGGCCCCTACGCCCCCTCGCTCGGCCATCGCTTCAACCCGAACAACCTCCTCATCGACCCTTACGCCCGCGCGCTCTCCGAGGAGCCGCGACCTTTCGGGAAGAAGACCGCGGTGACGACCTCGCCGCCTTTGGCCACGCTCGAGGACACGGCCGCGTACGTCCCGAAGAGCGTCGCGGTCGTCGCGGGCTTCGACTGGCGCGACGACGCGCCCCCGCGCATCCCGTGGCGCGACACCGTGATCTACGAGTGTAATGTAAAGGGCCTCACTATCGCGCACCCCGAGGTCCCAGAGTCGCTCCGCGGCACTTACCTCGGCCTCTGTCACGAGGCGGTCATCGCGCATCTTACGAGCCTCGGGGTGACCGCCGTCGAGCTTCTGCCCGTGCACCAGTCCATGACCGAGCCTCGCCTCGCCTCGTTCGGGCTCTCGAACTACTGGGGCTACAACACCGCCGCCTTCTTCACGCCCGATCGACGCTTCGCCCGCGAGGGTGATCGCGCCCTCGACGAGCTTCGCACCATGGTCCGTACGCTGCACGCGGCGGGCTTCGAGCTGATTCTCGACGTGGTCTACAACCACACCGCCGAGGCCCCGGATCACGGGCTCATCCTCTCCTTCGCCGGCCTCGACAACGCCAGCTACTACCACCTCGATCAGCACGACCGCTCGCGCTATCGCGACTATAGCGGCTGCGGCAACAGCCTGAACTGCTACCACCCACGGGTCTTACAGCTCGTGATCGACTCGCTCCGCTACTTCGTGAGCGAGGTGCACGTCGATGGCTTCCGCTTCGATCTCGCCCCCGCGCTCTGCCGCGAGCCCACCGAGTTCAACCGGCACGCGCGGTTTCTGTCCACCATCGCGCAAGACCCGGTGCTCGCGGGGGTCAAGCTCATCGCCGAGCCCTGGGACGTGGGCCACGGTGGCTACCAGCTCGGCTCCTTCCCCGCGGGCTTCGCCGAGTGGAACGACAAGTACCGCGACACGGTGCGCCGCTTCTGGCGCGGCGACGACGGTCAGGCGCCCGAGCTCGCCTCGAGGCTCACCGGCTCGTCCGATGTCTTCGGTGGCCGCTCGCCGCAAGACAGCATCAACTGCGTCGCGACGCACGACGGCTTCACCTTGCGCGACCTCGTCACCTACGACCGCAAGCACAACGAAGCCAACATGGAGCACAACGCCGACGGGCACGGGCACAACTTCAGCTATAACTGGGGGGCAGAGGGGCCCACCGAGCTCGAGGAGATCCGCGCGAAGCGGCGGGTAGCCATGCGCAACATGCTCGCCACCTTGGCGCTCTCGCAAGGCGTCCCCATGCTCTCGGGCGGCGACGAGCTCGGCCGCACCCAGCACGGCAACAACAACGCCTATTGCCAGGACAACCCGACGAGCTGGCACGACTGGCGGCTCGACGAGGAAGCTCGTGAGCTGCTCGCCTTCGCGAGAGAGCTCTTCGCCCTGCGCGCACAGCTCTCGGTGCTGCGCCGCGAGCGGTTCTTCTCGGGCAAGTCCAAGCGCACGTTCGGGGCGCGCGATCTCGTGTGGCTCTCGAGCGCCGGGCGCGAGCTGTCGCGCTCGGACTGGTCCGACAGCGAGCTGCACGTCCTCGGCATGTGGATAGACGGCAGCGCCTCGGGGACGCGCGGCGAGCTCGACGCCGCGAGCAGCGTCCTCATCTGGTTCAACTCCGAGCCTGCCCCCATGACCTGCACGCTCCCGCGGCTCCCCGCCGCCGCCTGGACCGAGCGGCTCAACACCGCCGGCCCCGCGCGCGGCATCCAGGAGACCGCGAGCCTCGAGGTGAAGCCCTTCTCCCTGTCTCTTCTGGTCGAGACGCCGCGTTAAAGAGGGGCGTGTTCCATGCTCCGCGTCCTTATCGCCACCAACATGTACCCGAGCGCGCGGCACCCCTATTACGGTGTCTTCGTCGAGCGGCACGTCGAGCTCTTGCGCCGCGAGGCGGACCTCAAAGTCGAGGTCGTGGCGATCGACGACGCGCGCCACGGGCGCTTACGCGCGCTCTCTAAGTACGCGAGCTTCTTTTGCCGCCTCACCATCGCTCTTTTTCGCTTCCGGCCCGACGTGGTTCACTACCACTACGCGCTGCCGACGGCCCTGCTCGGCCCTCTGCACCGGCGCTTCGTCCCTTACGTCGTCACCCTCCACGGCGGCGATCTCTACGAGCTGCCCGCGCGCCTGCCCTTCGGGTCGTGCTTGCTGCGCCTCGTGCTTCGCCGCGCGGCGCGCTTGATCGTCGTGGCCGCGCACATGGAGGAGCACCTCCGCGCGCGCCTCGGCGGCGCGCTGCCGCCTGTAAGCGTCATCGACATGGGGGTGGACACGCGGCGCTTCGTTATGACCTCGGAGCCGTTCGATCCTACGCGCCTCGCCTTCGTGGGCCAGCTCATCTCGCGCAAGGGGCTCGACGTGCTCCTTGAAGCCATGGCCATCTGCCGCGCGCGCGGTCTTAGGTGTGTGCTCGAGGTCATGGGAGACGGACCGCGGCGCGGTGAGCTCTTGGCGCTCGCGAAGAAGCTCGGCTTGCAGGGCGCGGTGACCTTCGCGGGCGCCGTGCCCCCGGCCGAGCTGCCGTCACGCTTGCAGCGCGCGAGCGTCTTAGTGGTGCCGTCGCGCCAGGAGCCGCTCGGGCTCGTGGCGCTCGAGGGGCAGGCGAGCGGGCTTTTGGTCGTCGCCTCGGCGGTGGGCGGCCTGCGCGAGCTCATCGAGGATGGGGTGGATGGCTACCTCGTGCCCCCTGGCGACGCGCGCGCCTTGGCCGAGCGGCTCGTAAAGCTCCCCGCTAAGAGCGCGGCGCTTCGCAAGCGGGCGCGGGCGCGGGCGCGGGCATTGGAGCACGACCTCTCCCTGCAGGTGAGCCGGGTCGCCGCTATCTTGCGCTCCTCATG
>CAYXQW010000410.1:0-3022 GCA_964466695.1 uncultured Bdellovibrionales bacterium | reverse complement strand
CGTGATGAGGGGCAGCGTCGTGGCGCCGGGTGCCACCGCCGTGGTGTAGTAGTACCAGCCGTTGCTGAGGATCCAGCCGGCGGCGCCGGTGGTCAGCGTCACGGCGGGAACCTTCGCGCCTGTGCTGTCGGTCACCGTGGCCCTTGGGCTCGGTCGCTTCGCCTACACGATATACTTAAACAGCGGCGGGAGCGCATCTGCCACCATCGCCTGGCTCGCGCTCGATGAGGAGAGCGGCGCCCTCACCGAAGGGAGCCACTACGGTACGAACCCGATGGTCTCGCTCTCGCGTCTTCGCTTCGACCCTCGCGGCGACCGCGTTTACGTGCATTTTGAAAACAACGACGATGTCGTAAGCTTGCTCTCCTTCGTGGCAAACCCCCGCACCGGCGCTCTTTATGGCGACCCGCGGCCTATGCTCACCCATCGCGAGCCGCGCGACCTCGTCTTCTTCGAGGGCGATGCCCCCCTAGTCTACGTGCCGCGCTTCGCCGTCACCCCGTCTTACGGCGTCATCAAGGCCTTCCCCATCGACAGTGCAGACGGCTCGCTCGGAAGCGGCATGACGTGGGGCACCCTCCCGACGACCACCGGACAAAACGAGGTCGCGATCGATCCCTTCGGACGCTTCGTGTTCGTCACGAACACCGAGGTAGACTCCATCCGCGCCTATGCCTTCGAGGAGGACGCGCTCGTCTTGCGTGAGCCCTCGCCCGGCACCACGGCTCCGCCGCGAGCGATCGCGGTCCACCCGAGCGGGCGCAAGGTCTACGTGGGCTCGAACTTGGGCGGCTCGAACAACTACATCGAAACCTTCAATGTAGCCGACGACGGCACCTTGAGCCGCAGCGGCAGCTCTTTGAATGCCAGCGGCTATCCGACCAAGCTGGCCGTGGATGCGAGCGGCCGCTTCCTCTTCGCCGCCGATAGCGGCGCGGGCAACATCTGGACCTACCCGCTCGATGTGATCACGGGTCAGCCCCTAGCTCCCACGATCGCGGCGAAGACTCTCGAGGTTTGCGTTCCCGTTGGGGGCGCAAACGCCGCGGTCAACACCATCACCGCCGATCCCGTAGGGCCCTTCGTCTACGCCGCCGTGCGCGACGGCTGTCTGCACGTGCTCGAGTACGCCACCGATAACGGCGCCTTGACCCAACGTACTTGCGCAGAGAGCCAGACCATAGAGCCCGCGGCGGTCTTGGCCTTGCCCACGGGCGATATGGTCTTCGTCGGGGGTTCTACAGATCAAGATTTGAGCGGCTTTGCGATCAAATCGTGGATCCAAGACGCGATGCAGACGGTCGTAGAGCTTACGCCGCTCATCGCTCTCGCCTCGAGCCCGACGCGCTCGCTCGCCGCCGAGCCCTCGGGGCGCTTCTTCTACTCGACGTACGACTTCCCGGATATCATAACCGCCTTTCGCGTAACCCCTACAGTCCCCGAGCGCATCAACGAGCAGACGAGCGAGGACGGCACGAGCACCTCTATCGCGGTCTTGAGCACACTCAGTCCATGAGCGTCGTTCTGATGTGGATGGTGTTGGTGGTGACCGCGCGGCTCATGGAGATGCCGGCGGTGTAGACCACCACGTCGCCGGACGAGATGAGGCCGCGCTCGAGCAGCAAGGTCTCCATGATGGGGAAGACCTGCCCGGGTGGGAGGCGGTCGGGGAGGCGGATGGCGTAGGCGCCGCGCACGAGGTTCATGCGGCGCACGCTGTCTTGGCGGGTGGAGAACATGTAGACCGGGATCTGAGGCCGCTGCGCGGTGAGGCGGATGGCAGCGTTGCCGGTGTCGGAGAGGCACGCGAGCGCCTTCGCCCCCATCTCCTCGGCGAACAGGCGCGCGGTCTTGCCGAGCGACATGCCGAGCTTGGAGGAGGAGCTGTCCAAGATCTGCCAGTCGTCGAAGTTGAAGAAGACCTGCTGCTGTTCGGCGTCCTCCGTGATCTGCACCATCGTTCGCACGGCCTCGATCGGGTACTTGCCCACCGAGGTCTCGCCCGAGAGCATGATCGCGTCGGTGCCGTCGAAGACGGCGTTGGCCACGTCGGAGGCCTCGGCGCGCGTCGGGCGCGGATTTTCGATCATGGACTCGAGCATCTGGGTGGCGGTGATGACCGGCACCCCGTGACAGAGCGCCTCGCGGATGATGCGCTTCTGGGCGCCCGGAACCTTCTCGACGCCCATCTCCACGCCGAGGTCGCCGCGCGCCACCATCACCACGTCGGCCGCGTGCAAGATGCGCTCGAGGTCGTCTAGCGCCTCGGGCTTCTCGATCTTGGCGACCACCTGCACCCGCCGCGTCTGCGCGTCGATGAGCTCCTTGAGCTGATAGATGTCGCGCGCCGAGCGCACGAAGGACAAGGCGATGAAGTCGATGTCCTGCGCGAGCGCGAAGTGGGCGTCGGCGATGTCCTTCTCGGTCATGGCGCTCACGTCGAGCTTGACGAACGGCAGGTTGATGCCGCGACGATCCTTGAGCTCGCCGCCGTGCACCACCTCGCACGCGAGCGCGTCCTGCTCTTTGGCCACGACCCGAAGCTCGATGAGCCCGTCGTTCATGAGGACGCGATCGCCTGCGGCGCTGTCGCGCACGAGCGGCAGGAACTTGGTGGTGATAAGCCCGCGATCGCCGTCCCCCTCGGAGTAGGCGAGGCGCACCGTCTCGCCGCGTACGAGCTCGATCGCGCCGCCCGGGAAGTTGTTGGTGCGGATCTTGGGTCCTTGCAGATCCACCATGAGGGCCACCTCGCGCCCGAGCTTCTCGGACTCGGCGCGCACCATGGCGATGCTCACGGCGTGCTCCTGTTGCGAGCCATGCGAGAAGTTGAAGCGCGCGACGTCCATGCCCGCGAGCAAGAGCTCCCGCACCATCTCGGGGGTGCTCGTCGCGGGGCCGATGGTACAAACGATTTTGGTTTTTCTTGGCACGATTAGTCTCCCTGTCATCCTGAAGCATACACGAAACGCCGCCGTATGTTCCGAGAGTGGCCGAGAGCGCAAGCCCGCCAGAGCTGGTA
>CAYXQW010000409.1:0-3051 GCA_964466695.1 uncultured Bdellovibrionales bacterium | reverse complement strand
AATCATGGAGCGGCGCGACCACGTCTTGATGGCCCTCTTCTGCCCGCTCTTATTCATCTCCTCGACCTTCTTGGTCAGGAAAGCGTCGACAAACGGACCCTTCTTTAGGCTTCTAGCCATGGATCACCCCTTCTTCTTGCCGCGGTGAGCGACGATATACTTGTCGGTAGACTTGTTGTTGCGCGTCTTAGCGCCACGCGTGGGCTTCCCCCACGGAGTGACAGGGTTACGACCACCCTTGCTCTTGCCCTCGCCGCCGCCCAGGGGATGGTCCACCGGGTTCATCGTCACACCACGATTGTGAGGCATCCTGCCGAGCCAACGCGAACGGCCAGCCTTGCCGAGCGCCACGTTCTCGTGCTCGATATTGCCGACCTGTCCGACCGACGCGCGACATGACTCTTGCACCTTGCGAAGCTCGCCCGAGGGCAGTCGCAGCAAGACGTAGCCTCCTTCGCGGGCCATGAGCTGGGCGCTCGAGCCGGCCGAGCGCACCATTTGCGCACCTTTGCCTGGCTTGAGCTCGATAGCGTGCACCATGGTCCCAGCCGGGATGCTCGCGAGCGGCAAGCAATTTCCTGGCTTGATGTCGGCGGTGTCGCTCGAGATCACGGTCGCGCCCTTCTCGAGCCCGACGGGCGCCACGATATAGCGCTTCTCGCCATCGGCGTAGACCAACAGCGCTATCCGCGCGGAGCGATTAGGGTCGTACTCGATAGCGGCGACCTTGGCCGGCACATCTAGCTTATCGCGCCGAAAGTCGATGACGCGGTAGCGCCGCTTGTGTCCACCGCCTTGAAAGCGAACACTTATCGACCCATTACCCGCGCGCCCGCCGCGGCCGTGCAACGGCTTGGTCAACTTGCGTAAGGGCTTGCTCTCGTTGCTGGTGAGCTCGGTGAAATCCGACGCCGTCATCGCGCGACGGCTCGGTGTTGTCGGGTTGAATGATCGAATACCCATCGCCCTACTCCGTCGCGAAGAAGTCGATGTTGTCGCCCTGCTTGAGGGTGACTATCGCCTTCTTCCAGTTAGGCCGTCTTCCCATCGAACGTCCGCGACGCCTGACCTTGCCATGCACGGTCGAGGTTCGTACGTCGGTGACGCCCACTCCATACATGCCTTCGACCGCATCACGGATCTGATGCTTGTTGGCCTCGGTCGCGACCTCGAACATCACCATGTTGCAGCGCTCCTTCAACATGGTCGCGCGCTCGGTGATGATTGGCCGTACGAGGATGTCTTGCGTTCGCATCTTCGGGTTCTCCTCTTAAGCCGCGGCCTCGGAGCTCTCGCCCAAAAACCGTTTCAGCACCACCGCGACGGCCGCCTGCGTGAGCACCAGCCGCTCGTGGTTCAAAATGTCGTAAACGTTCAAGGCCTCGGCGGCCAGATACTTGCTCCGGCACTCCGCGCTACCGCCGAGGTTTTTCGCCGAACGCTTCAAAGCGTCGTTCGTGACGTCGACGAGCAACGCGTTCGTAGCCTCGAGTCGACCGAGGACCGTAACGAGCGCCTTCGTCTTTGCCTCGGGCATCGCCAAGCTATCCAGCACCAACAAACCCTCTTTCGCCCTCAACGTAAGCGCGCTCTTGAGCGCCGCGAGCCGCGCCGATCGAGGCAGGCGGTAAGAGTAGTCGCGCGGCTGGGGGCCGAACACCTTGCCACCACCCACATGATTCGGCGCCCGACTCGAGCCCTGGCGGGCGCGACCCGTGCCTTTTTGCTTGTAAGGCTTGATGCCACCGCCGGAGACCTCGCCACGCTTCTTGGTGGCATGAGTGCCTCGACGCCGGCTCGCGAGCTGGCTCTTGACCTGCTCCCAGAGCACCGCGTCACTCACCTCGACGCCAAACACCTCGTCAGGCAGCTCCATGGTGCCGACCTTCTGCTTTTCGATGTTGAAGACATCGACCTGCATGGCTATCTCCCTCAGCTCTTGATCTCGACGTCAACGCCGGCAGAAAGATCGAGCTTCATCAAAGCATCGAGCGTCTGCTGCGTAGGGTCGATGATGTCCATGAGCCGCTTGTGGGTACGGATCTCGAATTGCTCGCGCGACTTCTTGTCGACGTGAGGCCCGCGCAACACCGTGTAGCGCCTAATCTTGGTGGGCAAAGGAATCGGCCCCGCCACCTTGGCGCCGGTGCGCCGCGCCGTCTCGACGATCTCGCCGGCCGATTGATCGAGCACCCTGCTATCATAGGCTTTTAGCCGAATGCGAATCTTTGTCTTGGTCTGATTCATCAGCAACCCCTAAGGATCGGTACGCAATACAGCCGCTACTCTAAGATCTCCGCCACAACGCCGGCGCCGACCGTACGGCCGCCTTCGCGGATGGCGAAGCGCACTTCCTTCTCCATGGCGATAGGCGTCAGAAGCTCGACCTCCATCGTCACGTTGTCCCCAGGCATGACCATCTCCGTGCCTTCGGGCAACTTGATCGAGCCCGTCACGTCCGTCGTGCGGAAGTAGAACTGCGGCCGATAATTGTTGAAGAACGGCGTGTGACGGCCGCCCTCCTCCTTGTTCAACACGTACACCTCGCACTTGAACTTCTTGTGCGGCTTGATCGACCCCGGCTTCGCCAACACCTGGCCGCGCTCGACCTCGTCCTTCTTCGTGCCACGCAACAAGCAGCCGACGTTGTCGCCCGCCTGGCCCTGGTCGAGCAGCTTGCGGAACATCTCAACGCCGGTCACCGTGGTCTTGGTGGTCGGGCGGATGCCCACGATCTCGACCTCCTCGCCCACCTTGATCACGCCGCGCTCGATGCGCCCGGTCACCACGGTGCCGCGGCCCGAGATCGAGAACACGTCCTCGACCGGCATCAGGAAGGGCTTGTCCACGTCGCGCTGCGGCTCCGGGATCCACGAGTCCAGCGCGTCCACCAGCTTCACGATCGCCGGCACGCCGATCTCCGACTGGTCACCCTCCAGCGCCTTCAGCGCCGAACCACGGATGATCGGGGTGTCGTCGCCCGGGAAGTCGTACTTCGACAGCAGCTCGCGGATCTCCATCTCCACCAGCTCCAGCAGCTCGGCGTCGTCC
>CAYXQW010000408.1:0-3066 GCA_964466695.1 uncultured Bdellovibrionales bacterium | reverse complement strand
CCCTACCGCCGAAGAAGGCCTTGGTCTTGTTGATGACCCCGAGCAAGAGCGGCGGCAGCACGAGGACCACGAAGATATGCAAGAGCGCGTCCTTCATCGTCAGTCCATCCACAAAGCGAGCAGGATGATGGCGGCGGCGATGTAGGCGAGGTAGAGCTGGACGTTGCCCGCCTGCGAGCGCCGCAGCGTCGCACAGACGCGCCGCACCCATAGCGCTACGGGCAAGAGCACGCGATCGAGCACGAGATCTTGCACCTCGCTATGAAACGAAGCGCTCTTCGGCCAGAGCCCAAGCTTCGCGACACCGACAACGCGAGGACGGAGCACCGGCCGCGCGAGCTTGACTATGCCATCGGCGAAAGAGGACGCCGTGTACTGCATCGAGGGCGACGGTCGCGCGTAGCCACAATCCCAAGTCGGGACGCGCGCGGCGCGGGCGAGGCGCGCGCGCAGCCAAAAAGCCACGAGCACAAGGAGCGCCATGAGCGCCGCCGCCGCCACGGAGATCTGCCAGAGCGGCAAGAGCTCGGCGAGCCGCTCGCCCGTGTAGCTGTCACCCATCCACGCCGCCACCGCGCTGTCTAGCGCCGGCGCCACGAGCCAGGGCGCAACGCCGATGATGACGCACCCGCCACCGAGCACGTACATCGGGACGAGCATGCAGGAGCCCGGATCGCGGGCGACCTCACCCGTGGGCTCGCGCCGCACGCCGAGAAAGACGACCCCGAAGGCCTTGGCGAAGCACGCGCACGCGAGCGCGCCTACGGTCGCGAGCAGCGCGATGGCGATCGCCGGAGGCAAAAAGTGCACGGGGCTCGGGGGCAAGAGCGCCCGCGCGAGGCCGAGGTAGATGCAAAGCTCGCTGACGAAGCCGCAGAGCGGCGGCAGGCCGCAGATGGCCGTAGAGCCAACGAGGAAGGCGACGGCGGTGCGCGGCATCTCACGGACGAGGCCGCCTTGCCGATCGAGCGCTTGCGTGCCGGTGGCACGAATGACGGCGCCCGCCGCGAAGAACAAGAGCGCCTTGAACATCCCGTGGTTCCAGACGTGCAGCAAAGCTCCGGCGAGCCCGAGCACGACGAGCTCGCTTTGGCCCGTGCTGCGGCCGAGCATGGCGACCCCGAGGCCCATAAAGATGATGCCGATGTTCTCGATGCTGTGATAGGCGAGCAGGCGCTTCATCTCGTGCTGGCCGAGCGCGAAGAGCACCCCGAGCACGGCCGAGAGCACCCCCGCGCCGAGGCAGACATAGGCGCACCAAAGAGGTGGCGAAGCCAACATAGAGCCTATGCGCACGAGGCCGTAGACGCCGATCTTGAGCATCACCGCCGAGAGGAGCGCCGAGACGTGGGTGGGGGCCTGCGCGTGCGCGCCCGGCAGCCACACGTGCAGGGGAATGATCCCCGCCTTCAAGCCGAAGCCGACGAGCGCGAGGGCAAAGATCCCATGGCCGAGCGCGACGCCGTCGATGCTCGAGGCGACCCCGAAGTCGAGGCCGCCGGTCGAAGCATGCAAGAGCGCCGTCATCACGAACAAGCACAAGGAGCCAGCGTGCGTGGCGGCGAGGAAGAGGTAGCCGGCCTGCCGCACCTCTTCCTTCTCATCGCCGACGGAGAGCGCAAAAAATGCCGCGAGCGCCATCACCTCCCAGCCAAAGAGCAACAAGACCATGTTGCCTGCCACCACCACCGTGGCCATGCCAGCGACCGCGAGGCCGTAGAAGAGCCGCACCTTGCGCGCGTCGCGAGCGCCCGCGAAATACTCGAGGGCGTAGATCGAGCCGAGCGCCGAGAGGACCATCGCCTGGACGAAGAAGACGGCGGCGAGGGCGTCGAGCCTGAGGTAGAGCTCGCCGTCGAGCATAGACCACGAAGCGCGAAACGCTCCCGGGGCGGCGCCAGCAAAGACCATGACAGAGGCCGCACCCGCGAGCAGCGCCGCGAGCACGAGCGCGAGCGTGGCGAGGCGCGAAGCAGCACGGCTCGCGCGTGACAAGAAGAGCCCCGGCAAGCCGCTCGCGCCCGCGAGCACGATGGCCGCACCCGTAAGCATCGCGATCATGGAGAGCCCTCCGCGCTCGCGAAGACCTCGTCATCTATGCGCCGCACCTGCTCGAGCAAGCTCGCGTCATCTCGCGCCCCGAGCACGGCGTCGCGCAAAGCCCGGTCATGCAGGGCCGAGGCGAGCCCGCCGAGCAATCGCAGGTGAGCCTCGATGGTGGGCGAGATGAGGACGAACAAGGCGCGCACGGGCAACCCATCGGGCGCCCCGAGGTCCAAGGGTCGCGCGAGCAAGCACAAAGAGATGCTCCCCGCGGCGGTGCCACAGACGATGGGGCTACGCACATGCGGGATGGCGATGCCGTCGCCGACGGCCGTGGTGCCACACCCTTCGCGTGCAAGCAAAAGCTCGAGGACGAGCTCCCGATCCTCCTCGCAAAGCGGCAGGAGAGCCACGACGCGACCGAGCAGCTCCTCGCGGCTTTGGGCCTCGACACCACGATAAATACCGCCACGCACGAGCGCCGCCGCGAGCCCGTGCGCGCTCCGCGCGGCGTCGTCCGCCACAACGAACCCGCGCGAGATGGGCAGGCGGCGCATCATTGCCCACTCGAGCAGCTCCGCCTGGTTGAAACGATACTGGTCGCGCACCTGATAGAACGGAAGGTCGCCGGCGTCGATGAGGCTATAGATCCGCCGCTCCGTCATGCCGAGGAGCGCGGCAGCTTCCCGCGCGGTCAACTGCATGGCTGGCTCAAATATAGACGTAAAGGGTTGTCATCGAGCGCCGTTTTACGTATTCCTGCGCATATTGTCAACTGGAGAGACGAAGCACCGATGCCAGATCGCCTGATGACCATCAAGCAGCTCGCCACCTATCTGAGCGTCAACGAGCGCACCGTGCAAAAGCTCGTGACCGACGGCGCGCTGCCGGGAGTCAAGGTCGGCAACCAGTGGCGTTTTCGCAAGGCTATGATCGACACCTGGCTCGACGACCAGATGCTCGGCGTAGTGCCGCGACAGCTCGAAGGCAAAACGAGCACGGTGGCGCCGCGGCACATGCTGG
>CAYXQW010000407.1:1486-3068 GCA_964466695.1 uncultured Bdellovibrionales bacterium | reverse complement strand
ACGCAGGCGGCGCCGGCCGGGCAGAGGCCGTTCGGCTGCGAGGGCGTGCAGGCGTTGCTCGGGGTTATCTCGTTGCAGGTGCCGCCGATGCAGACGCTGCCCATGGGACAGAGGCCGGTGACGCGGGTGGTGCTGCAGGCGTTCTCTTCGGCGACATCGTAGCAGACGCCCTCGACGCAGGCTTGCACGGGCTCGCAGGCGCAGTAATCACCGGCCCCTCCGGGCATGCAGATGCCGGCCTTGCACTCGCGCCCGGCCGGGCAGAGGCCGGTCGGGGCGAAGGGTGAGCAGGTGACGAGCACGCATTTGTTGTCCTGGCAGTCGTAGTGGTCTGGGCAATCTCCCGGGACCTGGCACGGGCAGCTCTGACCCGTGCAGGGCTCGGCTTGAAACGGTAGGATCAGCTCGCCGCTACAGCCAACGAAGAGCACACACGCCAAGGGGAGTAAACCATGGTATCGCATACGATCTTTCTACTCCTTTGGATCCGATTTGGCACTACCCCGCGGGTGCGGAAATAAGCGCGGTTGACTTCGTCTTTCGGTCCATGGTTCTTGACGAGCCATGTCGCGGATGGTCGCTCTCATGGTCGCGCTCCTTTTGTGCCCGTCGCGCGCGATCGCCGCGAATGAGGATCCGCCCCCACCACCGCCGGGAGACAAGCACAACATCGCAGGTGTGACCATCGGCGTTACGGCGTTGGCGCTCGGCCTCGGCGCGTTCGCCTGGTGGAAGGACAAAGACCTAGAGCCCCTGCACCTCCGCGAGACGGGATATTTTGGGCGGCGCACCTACGCCGGCGGCGCCGACAAGGCCGGGCACATGTTCTCGAACTATCTCTCGATAAAGAGCATGACGGCCATCTACGAGGCCCTCGGGCTTTCTCACGACAAGGCCTTGATCCTCGCGTCGGGGTTCGTTTTTGGCATAGCTCAAGCCGTGGAGCTCATCGACGGCTTCACCGAACACGGCTTCGAGTATCAGGATGTGTACGCAAACCTCGTGGGCTTGACGCTAGGCATCCTGACCGAGCTTTCGCCAGAGCTCGAGTCGATCTTCGGGATGCGCATAGGCTACGTCCCGAGCCGCGCCTGGCACCGCGCCGAGACCGGCCTCGGGACGTATTTGAACATCATCAACGATTACAGCGGCCAGATAATCTTCGTCGATCTCAAGCCCGGCGGCGTGCTGCGGCAGCTCGGTGTCTCGCCGGGCTTTTCGCGCTACCTGCTCGCCGGGGTCAACTGGAATACCTACGGTTATGCACCAAGGGATCGGCCGAACCGTCGCCGTAACCTCGGGGTTCACGTGAGCGCGGCGATGAACGAGATCATAGGCTCGTTCGAGCTCGGCACAAAAGGCGCCGTCGCGGCCGCCTTCACCAAGTATTACGCGCTGCCCTTCGTGACCGTGGCGCTCACGCGCGACCTCAATAACGAGCAGTGGTTCTGGTGCTTCGGCCTCGCTAACCGCGCTACGGTTTCGCTACGCTGATCACCACGGCGGCGCTCGCGGTCTCATCCGCCGCCAAGATCAAGGAAACGCCGCCCTCGTCGAGCGCTGCGAGCGTTGCGAAAAGCCC
>CAYXQW010000407.1:0-1476 GCA_964466695.1 uncultured Bdellovibrionales bacterium | reverse complement strand
GATTTCGGGCAGGTCGAGCGTGAGCGGCGTAGGTCTCGGGCTCGCGAGGTAGATGCGATCGAGCGTTTGGGGCGAGGTCTCTGCGCGTATGAGCGCGTGGTCGATGAGCTTTCCCCAGGCCTCACAACCGAGCACGGCCGCGCCGAGCGCGCCCTCGATCCTCACGGTTTTCGCCGACTCTTGGTGATCGACGCCGAGCCACAAGCCAACTGCGTTGCCGTCTCCCTCGGCGCCGAGGATCAGTACCTCGCTCGTTTCCAGCTCGGTGAGCGCGTCTTTGGCGAGGAGCAAGGTGGCGAGCTCGGCGGCAGATGCTCCGCTGATGGTAATACTCTCGCCGTGCAGGCCGAGGTGCGAAGTGAGCTCCGCGGGCGCCGCGCTCGGCAGGGTGTAGGCGAAGAGCAGCGGGCTCGGTCGATTGTGCTCGATGAAGCTTCGATGAAAAGCCGTGTTGGTCGCGCCGCAGCTTTGCTCGCTCACCACGTAGAGGGCGGCGTCGGGCGCGAGGCTTTTGCCGTCGAGGGCGCGCGCGGCCGCCATGGCGAGGCTGCGGCCGTAGTCGTCGAGCCTGTGCCAGCGCGCCATCGCGATCGGTCCTTCGTTGCGCTCGCCGGGTAGCAGGGAGGCCTTGCCGAGCAGTTGCAGCGCGCTCACGGGCGAACCTCGAGGATGAGCGCGGCGTTGTTGCCGCCGAAGCCGCTCGCGGTGCAGAGCGCCTTGGCCGCGGGGGGGAGGGCTCGCGGCTCGCGATCGGGTTGAAAGGAGAGCGCGGTGTCGGGCTCGCCGCGTATGCAGGAGGCGAAGGTCGAGCCGCGCCGCAGCATCAGCATCGCGGCGAGCGCGCTTATCGCGCCCGACGCTCCGAGCGTGTGGCCCGTGACTGGTTTCGTGCAAAAAACCAGCGGCCGGTGCGCGCCGAACACGCGGGTGAAGGCGGCGTCCTCCATGGCGTCGTTCGCCCGTGTGCCCGTGCCATGGGCGCAGATGAGGGAGATCTCTCGCGGGTTGGTGTCGGCGAGCGCTTTGGTGATGGCTCGGGCGAGGCCCGTGCCAGTCGGATCGGGGCGGGTGGGGTGATAGGCATCGGACGAGGCGCCAAAGCCCGTGAGGCAAATAGCGTCGCGCGGCAAGCTCGAGGTGGAGGTGGTGAGGACCATGGCCACGGCGGCCTCGCCGAGGTTGAGGCCGGATCGGCAGGCGGCGAAGGGCGCGCAGGGCTCTCGATCTATGACCCCGAGCGCGTCGAAGCCGGCGTAGACGAAGGGCGAGATCACGTCGAAGCCGGCGACGAGCGCGGCGTCGATGCGGTCACGCTCGAGCCAGCGTCGCGCGAGGCCGAGCGCGTGCGCGGCCGAGGAGCAGGCGGTGTCGATGGTTATGGTGGCGGCCAAAAGCCCAAGGTCTTGAGCCACGGCCGCGGTTGGGCCGTGGTAGAGCCCGCGAGCGCGCGGCAAAGGCGGGCAGGGCAGGCCGGTG
>CAYXQW010000406.1:0-3076 GCA_964466695.1 uncultured Bdellovibrionales bacterium | reverse complement strand
TGGCCCGGGTCCTCGAGCTCGCACCCAACTTTCAGAAGGCGCGCTTTGGTCTCGCCTTGGAGCTCGTCGAGGCTTCGGCGGTCGAAGAAGCCAAGGGCTTGCTACGGACCATCGCGCGCGAGGTCCCGGGGCACACGAACGCCAAGACCATGTTGGCGCTCCTCGAGGCCCCGAGGATCGAGGCGCCTCCTCCTCCTGCCCTCGAGCCCGATCCCGAGCCCGCGAAGGCCAAGAAGCGTAAGACCAAGCGGCGGCGTTGAGCGCATGGCCATAAAGCGCCCCGTGATGGCCTGCTTGTCCCTCGGGCTCTGCGGGCTCGTGGCCTGCGCCAAGGGCCAGCTCCCCTACGCGGCGTTTAAGAGCGAGCACTTGATCGCGCCGCCGCCGTCGCCGTGCGCGGCGCTCGATCCTGTGCTGCTCGCGCACGTCATGCGAGGGCTCTGGTCTTTTACGAATGGCGACCCGGCGGCGGCGGTGTCGGAGCTTCGTCTCGCGCTGCTCTATGATCGCGGCTCGGAGTTTTTGCACGAGAAGCTCGCGGTCGCGTGGGCCTCGAGCGGTGAGCTCAGCCGCGCGCTCGCGGTCTTGCGCGATGGTCTTACGCGCGCCCCGACATCGCCCGCCTTGAACGCGATCATGGCCGAGCTCCATGCCGACACCGCCTCTCACGCGCGCACGATCGCGGCCGCGCGGTTGGCCATGGTGGACGAGACCTTGCTCGCGCGGGTCGCGCCTTTGCTCGTGGACGCGCTCCTGTGGAACGGGGAGGTCGGCGCGGCCGAGGACACCGCGCGCGAGGTCTTGTCGCGCCGCTTTGTGCGCGCGCCGCTCGCCCGCGCGCTCGGCGCCGCCTTGGAAGATCACGGGCGCCTGCGCGCCGCGCTCGCGGCGTACGGGCAGGCGCGCGCGCAGCACCCGAGCGATATCCTCATCGTCACGAGCGAGGCGCGTGTGCTCGCGTTGCTCGGCAGGACCAAGGAGGCGAGCGCGAGCGTCGCCTCCTTGCTCGAGTATTACCCCGGCGACGCCGATCTTCTGGCCGAGGCCGCGCGCCTCTTGCGTCGCGCGGGCGGCGCCGCGGCCGAGAGCTTCTATCTTCGTGCCAAGCGTGAGCACGAGGACGATCCGGCGAGCCTGCTCCGGATCATCGCCGCGCAGCTCGCCACTTCCTACAGGAAGCAGGCCGCATTCGAGCTCGCGCGGCTCGCCGAGCGCTTCCCGCGCTACGCGGCGGTGCGCCTCACGCTCGCCGCGACCGCCGCGGATGATGGCGAGGCAGCAAGCTGCCTTACGGCGCTCGGTGATCTGCCGCGTCTCTATCCTCGCGCGCAGCATCTGCTCGCGCGTTGCCTCGCGGCGTCGGGATCCCTCGCGGCGTCGCTGCCCGCGGCGGTGGCCTACGTCGGCGCCACCACCACACCGCGCGAGGGGCTCTTGGCGATGGCCGAGCTCATCGCGCGTTACGCGCGCGACGAGCGGCAAGCGACCGAGCTGCTCGATGAGCTCTGGCGCGACCTTGTGCGAGAGCGCGATCTCGCCGTCGCTCGCGCCGTGATCCTCGACTACTTCGATAACCCGGAGGCCTTGCGCATGCTCGCCGAGGCTGTCGCCAAAGAGGGCGAAGATCTCACGCTCACCATGCTCTGGGTCGAGCTCGCCTCACGGCGCGGCGAGCGGGCGGCCGTCATCGCGTGGCTCCGCGAGCGCTTGCGCCAAAACCGCGAGGACCCGCGCTTGCTCAACGCGCTCGGCTTCACCCTCGCAAAGGCCGAAGATGGCCTCGCCGAGGCCGAGGTGTTGACCCGCAAGGCGCATCGGCTGGCGCCAGACGAGGCTTATATAAAAGACAGCCTCGCCTTCGTCTTGTTGCGCAAGGGCGCCATCGTCGACGCGACGCGCTTGTTCGAGGAGGCGAGCGCCGAGGCGCCCTTCGACGCCGAGATCCTCATGCACTTAGGCGACAGCTACGCGCGCATGGGAGAGCGGGCGCGCGCGGGCGCTTGTTACGAGAAGGCGCTGCTGTTACGGCCGCCGCTCTGGTTGCGACAGCGCTTGCACGCGCGGCAGGCGGGAGGTGCGTCATGAGGAGAGTTTTGCAAAGCTCGGTCGTCATCGTAGTGTTGGCCCTCGGGGCTTGTGCGCATCAGCCTCGGGCCCGCGCGCCGCTTACGCGCGACGATCTCATGAGGCTCGCGGCGCCAAGCGAGGCCGAGGGCTTCGTCGCCGACGCGCGCCTGACCTACTTCGGCGAGCGTGGGCGGTGGCGCGTGAGCGGCACCATCGCCGCGCAGAGGCCAGCGAGCTTGCGCTACGAGGCCAGGGGGCCGCACGGCGGCGTCGTGAGCGCCTTTACGACCAACGGGCTCGAGCTTTCGGCGCTCGACGTCGCCAACTCGCACTTCGTGTACGGTCGGGCCACCCCCAAGAACCTCGATCGGCTCTTGCCCTTTACGTCCTTGGGCCTGTCAGCCGCCGCGTGGCTGCGGCTCTTCTTCGGGGAGATGGAATTGCCAGAGGACGCCGCGGTCACCTACGACGGCAAACGTGATCATTACGTGGCTCGCTTTACGCGCGCGGGCCTTGTGCAGGAGGCGCACATCGATCCGACCACCGCGCGCCTCCTCCGGCTCGTGGTCTCGGCCGCGGGCGAGGTCGTCTACGATGTGGAGCTCCGTGACCGCGATCGCCACGGCATCCCCACCTCCTTGCGTATCTACGCCGCGCCGAAGGAGCGCCTCGAGATAAAGCTCTCCGACATCGACACCGAGGTTGTGCTCGAGCCTTCGACCTTCTTCCTCGATGCCCCGCAAGGCGTCACCCGTGAGCACCTCGCGCCGTGATCGGCCCGCGCGCGCTCTTTTATGTCTTCGCGGCGCTCTGCCTCTACTCGGCGTGCGCGATCTACGGCTACCACCACACCGACGAGCTCGGGCAGATAACGATGTTCGCGCTCTACAAGCTCGGCCTTGTGACCGCGGTCGAGCTGCCGTGGGAGTTCGCCGAGCGCATGCGGCCTTGGTTACAGCCCGCGCTCTACGCGGCCGTGCTCGAGCGGCTCGGCGCCTATCATCACCTG
>CAYXQW010000405.1:547-3078 GCA_964466695.1 uncultured Bdellovibrionales bacterium | reverse complement strand
AGGTGCTGACCGCCGTGCGGTAGCGGCGGGATTGTGACCCACCTTGGCCGGAGGGGATGCGTGGTCGGGTGGGTCCGGCGGGTGTTGGTCGGAGAGCTCGGCGGGCACGGCGTAGGTCCAGCCGCGGAAGGGCTGGCAGGGGAGGTGATGGGTGAAGGGGGTCCACGACTTGGCGTCGAAGATGAGGGCGTAGGGGCAGGAGGGGTCCTTGGGGTTGAAGAGCACATCAGGGACGAGACGGAAGAAACCTCGCCAGCGTTTGTCCGAAGCGACGACCAAGCGGTCACCGGCCGGGCTCTGTCCCATGCCCTGGGGGCAGCGACGGACGTTCCAGACTTCCTCGATGCGGCCGCGCCCGTCGCGCCGCTCGAGCTTGTGTTCCAGCACCGCGGCTGACCAGTAGACGCCGATGTCCATGAGAACGGCCTGAGGGAAACCGGGCAGTTCGGCCCGAAAGGAGGGAATTGTTCAAGTTGTTGTGGCAGGAGGCAAGTGCTTTCTCCCCTGCCGACGAGGAGGGCGCATGGAGGCAGACGACACGAGGGCGGCGATGATGTTCGTCGGGCTCGGCCACGGCGCGGGCAGCCCGAGCGGACAGTGGGTGTGCGTGGATGACCTCGGCCGCTCTATCTACCAGGGGTGGCTGCCTTGGTCAGCCTCGGGTGTGCAGCAGCTACTCGAGAGCTTGCGGGCCATGGCCGCCGTCTCCGGTGGCGAGGTGACCTTGGGGCTCGAAGACGGCGAGGTGCCAGAGGACATCTCGCGCGCTCTGTGTTCCTCGAGCCTGGTGGTCAAGACGGTGAGCCGCTGGATGGTGGAAGGGATGTGGCGGTCGCACAAGCGTCGACGGCAGACGGTGGCCGTGCGCGCCCTGTGCATCGCGCAAGTGCTCTGGGTCGCCGACTGCCCGCCTGGACCTCTGGTGCCCCGCAGAGCCGCCCGGGCCGAGGCCAGCAGATGAGCACGGGGCACGAAGCGTCCGGCGACCGACTCGCGCACCTGAGCGAGCTCGGCGAGTCGCTGGGGCGGCTGCGTCTGCTCGAGCACGAGCGACTAAGGCAGATGCAGATGTCGCTTCTGTGCCATGGACAGCTCACACCGCTCACGGTGTTCGTCTCCCAGGAGGGGCTCGAGGTCATCGACGGGTTCAAGCGACTGCGAGCGGCGCGCGAGCTCGGCTGGAGCGAGATACGCATTCGGGAGCTTCTGGCAGACCTGGCCCAGGCCAAGGTGGCGATGCTCGTCTGCAACCAGGGGCGGGGGCTGAGCGAGCTGGAGGAGGCGTGGCTGATACGCTCGCTCCATCGCGACGACTGCCTGCCTCAGCCGCAGATCGCCCGACTGCTCAGCCGCGACAAGAGCTGGGTCTACCGCCGGCTGCTTCTGGCCGAGGGGCTTTGCGAGGTCGTTCAAGGTGACGTGCGACTGGGGCTGCTCTCGGCGCGATCGGCGGCGGAGCTCGGCCGGTTGTCGCGTGACAACCAAGCGGCGGCCGCCGAGATCGTCGTGCGCCGCGGGCTGACCTGTGGCCAGACGGCCCGCCTGGTGACTGCCCTTTGCGCCTGTCCCGACCGGGCGAGCCGCGAAGCGCTCCTGGCCGAGCAGCACAAGGAGCAAGCGTCCCTGCCGGCTCGCGGCTCGGCACGGAAACGGCCACGCACTGCCGCCGAGCAAGTCCTTTGCGAGGTCACCACGATCACGCAGATCTGCGCTCGCTTGCAGGCGCGCCTCCACACGCAGCCGCCCGAGACCCTCGGCGAGCGCGCCGGCGCGCTGGTCGCCAGCGCCCTCGAGGAGTTGCTGCCGGTGCTGGCTGCGCTGGGCCGCACCATCGAGCGCGTGAGCCGAGTCCCTCAGACCAAGGAGCAGAGCGATCATGCAGCGGTGGAATAGCCGCGAGGAGCTCATCCAGCAGGTCGTCCTGCTCGAGCGGCAAGGCATCAAGCGGCGGGCCATTGCTCGCGCACTTCACGTCAGCCGCAACACCGTGCGCAAGATCCTGAGCGCTCACCGCCAAGCGCGAGAGGAGCCGCACCTGGCGCTGACTGCGCCGCCGCCCCGGGCACCACGCGCGAGCAAGCTCGACGCCTTTCGCCCAAAGGTCATGGAGCTTCTTTCCAAATACGCCGACATCACCGCGCAACGGGTCTTCGAGGAGCTACGGGGGGCGGACTACGACGGCTCCTACACCCAGGTCAAGGTGCTGGTGCGCAAGCTGAGGCCGCCTGCCCGCCCCAAGCCCAGTCTCGAGACGCCGCACCACGGCCCAGGCAAGATGGCCGAGAGTGACTGGACACCTTGCACCATCGACTTCACCACCGGCCTTCGCCAGCTGGTGCAGGTCTTTGACTACGTGCTGGTCTCGAGCGCGCGCAAGAGCTTGGCCTGGCTGTCGAGCGGCAACTCGGCCAGCTCGTCGATGAACAACGTGCCTCCCTGGGCCTCGCGAAACAAGCCAGGATGGTCGTCGGTGGCACCGGTGAAGGCACCGCGCCGATGCCCGAACAACTCGCTCTCGAACAGCTCACGCG
>CAYXQW010000405.1:0-537 GCA_964466695.1 uncultured Bdellovibrionales bacterium | reverse complement strand
AAGAGCTTCCGTCTCTACGAGCGAAGCGACTTCTACGCGCTCACCGACGGACACGTAGCCGTCTTCGAGCGGCTGGGCGGTTGTGCCGAGGTCTGCAAGTACGACACGCAGAAGGCCGTGGTGCTGGGCTGGGAGGGCTCGCAGCCGATCTACAATCCGCGCTTTCTCGCCTTCTCGACCTACTACGACTTCCGGCCGCTGGCCTGCCGCAGGTGGCACCCCAATGACAAGCCTCGCGCCGAGCGCAGCTTCTGGGAGTTTGAACGCTCCTTCCTCAACGGCCGCAGCTTTCGCGACCTCGAGGACATGCGCGCGCAGCTCGCCTATTGGGAGCGCACCACCTGCGACCTGCGGCCCCACAAGCACAACAAGTCGACCCCGCTCTCGCGCTTCGTCGAGGAGGAGCCCCACCTGCGTCCGCTTCCCCGGCATCCCTACGACACGGCGCGGGTTATCTATCGGCTCTGCTCCCTCGAGGGCTTCGTCGCCTGGGACGGAAACTACTACGCCGTCCCCTACGACAACGTGACCGACATC
>CAYXQW010000404.1:0-3098 GCA_964466695.1 uncultured Bdellovibrionales bacterium | reverse complement strand
GCCGAAAGCTTGCGCCGCGGGCTCCGCCGGCTTGGCATCGGTTCGCCCGGGGCGCTGCGGACGCCGGTTATTTCTGCCGCCGCGTAGGTCATCCGCCGCGGTCGTATCTTCGTCGCTCTCGACCTCTCCTTGCGGCGCCGGCATGGCAGGAGAATCTATGGTGTAGACCGCGACCTCGGGTGGCGGTGCGTTATCGCTCGGCGCGGCCTTTTGCTCGGGAGCGGGTGGCGGGTCCTCGGCGAGCTCGACGAGCGCTATGGTGGCGGCGTTGCGGTCGAAGAGACGACCGCCGGCCGGGGCGTATCTAGTCGTGCCGAAGACCCCGGCCGCGGTCGCGATCAAGATGCTCGAGAGCGCGAGCCAGAAGGGTTTGCGGGAGCGCGGAGGTGGGGCGGGCGCCCGTGGTGGGGGTCCGTTGACGACGGGTGTGGTGAGCTCGGGGCCTATCCATGGCCGCCGCATACCGAGGCGATTCTCCTCGAGCTGGTAGTCGTGCATCGCCTGGATCTCGATGGTGTTCGCCTGATCGGTGCTCGCGATCATGCGCCTCTCGGACTCGATCGTGTCTTCGAACAGCTCGTACATGTAGTCGGCGAGCGAGAGGTGCGGCGTCGCGAGCGCGCCTCGGCGCACGAGCTGGCGCAGGGCGCGACCGAGCTCGAAGCAGTCCTGGTAGCGGGCGGTCGGATCTTTGGTTAAAGCCCGCGCCACGATGTCGTCGAAGACCCCGAGCTTCGCGTCGACGTGCGAGACGAGAGGCGGATCTTGCGTCTGCAGCGCCTCCACCGATTGCTGGAGGCCGCCTTTGGCGAAGGGGCTGATGTAGGTGAGCGTTTCGTAGAGGCAGATGCCCGTGGAGAAGACGTCGCTCTGCTTGCCGAGGCGTTTGCCCGCGCTCTGCTCGGGCGACATATACGAGACCTTGCCTTTGATGACCTTGCTGTCGCCGCGCTGATTCGGCAGATCGCTCTTGGCGATGCCGAAGTCGATGAGCTTCACCTCCCCCGCGTACGAGATGAGGATGTTTTGGGGGTTGATGTCGCGGTGGATGATGCCGAGGGGCCGGCCGGTGAGGTCCTTCGCGCTGTGCGCGTAGGCGAGCCCCTCGCAGAGATCGGCGATGATGTGGGCGACGTGCTCGGGGTGGATATATTCCCCGCGCTCGCGCGAGCGATCCAGCACATCGCGCAGGCTCTTGCCGTAGACGTACTCCATACCGATGAAGTACGAGCTCTCGATCTGGCCCATCTCGTAGATCTGCACGATGTTCGAGTGGTTGAGCTGCGCCGCGATGCGCGCCTCGGCGAAGAACATATCGACGAATTCGGGTTTCTCTATGTGCTCGGCGAGGATGCGCTTTATGACGAGCAGCTTCTCGAAGCCGACGGGGCCGCGGAGCTTGGCGAGGTAAATCTCGCCCATGCCGCCCGTGGCGAGCTTCTTGAGCAAGTAGTACTTGCCGAACGTCGTTCCTTCGCCGCCCACCATCGTGCCGCCCATCAAAGCCCGCGCCAAGAACGCGAGCTCGCGCGAATGTACGAGCCTGAGCATGTCCGGTCAAGTCAAACCTCGGAGCCTGACAGCGAGGATCGCCCGGGTGGTCCTCGCTGTCAGGGAGGGCAATCGCATTCTCGATATCTCGCAGGCGCAAACTCGAAGGCGGAGGCGCTTCGCCTTTCGCAACTTGCGCTTCTCGGCGGAGAGGCTCCGCTGTACGCGGCTTTCGACTGGCCAAAGATCCCATGGGTTAAAAGGGCAGCCGCGTAAGGCTCCGCCTCTTCGCCTGCGGTGCCGCGCCAAAGGCTGGCGCCTTAAGAGCTCTTAAGGTTTTTGCCTGCGAGCGATTCGAGAATGCGATCGCCGTGCGCTCTCAGGCGATCTCGTTTGACAAACAAAGGCGCGCTAAGAGAGATAGCCAAATCGCGGAGCGGCGGGTATGTCTTTTGTTCGCGCGCTCTCAAAAGAGGCCTACCTGGCGGGTAGCTTTAACAAAAAAGGGAGGATGCTCATGCCTCGTTATTGGCTCGGTTGTTTGCTCCTTATCGCTTCTTGCTCCACTGGCTCCGACAATAGCCCTGCCTGCGTCGATAAGGACGGCGATGGTTATGGCGTTGGCGCTTCTTGCCAAGGCGATGACTGCGACGACGCTGACCCCGAGCTGTGGTCCGCTTGCGAGCGCTGCGCCGATATCGACGGTGATGGCTGGTTCGTAAATTGCGACGCCTACGTCACGCGCGCGGGCCCCGACTGCGATGCTTTATCTCCTTCGCACTGGTCGGACTGCGGCTCTTGCGTAGACCGAGATGGGGACGGCCGCGGGGAGGGGTGCGATCTCGGCCCCGACTGCGACGACAGCCCGAGCACGGGCAGCGACTGCTTCGATAATTGCCAAGCCTTCTATGACGACAGCGACGGCGATGGCTTCGGAGATGCCGCAAAGCCGGTCATCGCTTGCCACGAGATGACAGGTGCGCAAGTCGCCAATGATAGCGACTGCAATGTCGTCTCTCGCCTGCACTGGTCGGACTGCGGCTCTTGCGTAGAGCAAGACGGGGACGGCCGCGGGCCGGGGTGCGATCTCTCGGACTGCGATGACGCGGACCGTGACAATTGGGTGTCTTGCGCTACTTGCATGGATGCGGACGGGGACGCCTCCTACGCGGGCTGTGACGCCTACGTCACGCGTTCGCAAGACTGCGACGACGCGGACCCTGACAATTGGGTGTCTTGTGATACTTGCAGGGATGCGGACGGGGACGGCTCCTACGTGGGCTGTGACGCCTACGTCACGCGTCCGCAAGACTGCGACGACGCGGACCTCGTCACTTACCCTGGCGCGCCTGAACGATGCGACAATGTGGATAACAATTGCGACGGCACGGTGGATGAGGAGGAGACGGTAACTATTCACAATGACAACTTGAGCGCTGCTTTACACGCGGCGCTCTCGATAGAAGATCCCAATACCGCGATCACCAACCTGGATTTTTGTGAGCGAACAAGCTTGAGTCTTAACCAAAAAGAGATCTCCGACCTCACCGGGCTCGAATACGCGGCAGCGCTGACGAGCCTCAATCTGAGCTCCAACCAGCTCACCG
>CAYXQW010000403.1:0-3102 GCA_964466695.1 uncultured Bdellovibrionales bacterium | reverse complement strand
GCCTGCGGATCCTCGAGCTTCGCCAAGAGCTCCGAGCGGCGCTTGGCGTCGAGGTCCGGCAAGCCGCGCGTGAGCGCGATCGCACCTTGACCCGCCGTCATGGGAGCTTGGAGCGTGACCTTCGGGGCCTCTGCCAAAGTCGTGCGCGTCGCGCCTGGGTCGTAAACATCCGGGGCGGACCCCGTTGGCTCTTCGACGAGAGGAGCCGTGGGCGGCGCGACCTCGATCGTGCCTGCGGGCTCGCGAGGACCACTTAGACGTATCACTGGTTACTCCGAGATCATTTCAAATCATATCGTTGGTACTGCTCATCCTTTTACCTCATGTGCATGGGTCTCGACAACACATCGCGCTCTTGACCGCGCGTCGCGCCTCGGGGCAATAGGCGCCCCCATGAGAGATCACACCGCGGCCGTGGCAGGTCCCGCCCCCTTGCGCCGCGTGCTGGTCTTACGCTTCAGCTCGGCCGGCGACATCCTGCTCACCTTCCCGGCCCTCGCGGCCCTCAAGCGTGCCTGGCCTTCGTGCGAGATCTATTACGCCACCAAGGCCAAGTTCGCGCCGCTCGTCGAGCACAACCCGCTCTTTGCGGGCGTCGTCCCGCTCGCGCCCAAGGAGTCGATCTTCCGCTACGCCCAGAAGCTTTGCGCCCTCGGGTGCGACGCCACGCTCGACCTGCATGGCAAGCTCCGCAGCTTGGCGTTAGCCGCGCTCGCGCCCACACCCGCGCGCCATCGCCTAAAAACCATCCCGCTCTTCGAGAAGCTCGGCGTACGCCTACTCCTTACCACCTACAAGCCGCGCATCATGATGGCCGACCGCTTCCACATGGCCGCAGAGGCGCTCGTAGGTCGCAAGCTTTTGCGCGGCGCTTTGCGCTACGAGGTCTCTTGCGAAGAGCAGGACGCCGCCGACGCCATCTTGCAAAGAGCGGGGGTTTTGCGCGAGCGCCCGATCCTCGGCATGACCCCCGGCTCCAACTGGGCGACCAAGCGCTGGCCCATCGAGCGCTTCGCCGCGCTCGCCGCGCGAGCCTCGGCGCATGGCTATCAAGTCGTGCTCACCGGCGACGAGCGCGAGGTCGCGCTCTGCAAAGAGCTCTGCGCTCGTGCACCCGCGGCCATCGACCTGGCCGGCGTCGTCCCGCTCGCCGCGCTCGGCGGCTTCATCAACCGCTGCGCGGCCTTCGTCGCCAACGACAGCGGCCCCATGCACCTCGCCCGCGCGCTCGGCGTGCCCACGCTCGCCATCTTCGGCTCGACCTCACCAGATCAATTCGACTTCACAGGTCACGCGGTCCTGTGCGCTCGCGTACCCTGCTCCCCGTGCCACTTCTACGGGCGGCGCCGCTGCCCGCGCGGGCACTTTCGCTGCATGCTCGAGCTCGAGGTCGAAGACGCCTGGGCCGCGCTCGAGCCGCTGCTCGCGGGCGGGCGGCGCGAGCTCGTCAGCGCCTGAGCGATCAACTTATTACAGTTCTCGCGCGGTTTTCGTGATATAATAAATTGGATGACAGCTCTCGGGTGCAGGTTATGAGCGAGCCTCCGCGAGCAGCCGGCGATCGTCGAGAAAAACGGCAGAAGCTCCTCGTGGTCGACGACGAGCAGGAGAACATCGAGCTCATAACGCGCGCTTTTCGCGATCGCTACGAGGTGCTAGCCGCTCATGACGGCGCGTCGGGCCTCGAGCTCGCACAGCGCCACGCCCCGGACGTGGTGATCACCGACCAGCGGATGCCCGGCTTGTCCGGGGTGGAGCTCTTGGCGATCCTCGAGCGTGAGCTCCCGCACGCGGTGCGCATCCTGGTCACGGCCTTCGCCGACTACGATTCGGTGGTGTACGCGGTGAACCAGGCGCACATTCATCACTACGTCGAAAAGCCGCTCCAGGCGGTGAGCCTCGTCACGGTGGTCAATAGCCTCGTGCGCACCATGGAGCTCGAGCGCGAGCACGCCAATCTCGTGCAGAAGCTCTCGAACGCCTTGCGTGACCTCGATCGAGCCAACACGCTGCTCGCCGAGAGCGAGGCGGGCTTGCAACGCGAGGTGGTCGAGCGCACCCAGCAACTCTCCCACGCCCACGAGGAGCTGCGGCGCGTCAATGAGCTGCTCCGGCAGATGGCGGTGCGCGACAACCTCACGAGCCTCTTCAACCACCGCTATCTCCTCGAGCACCTGACCTTGGAGATAGCTCGCGCCAAGCGCTACCAGCGCGGGCTCGGGCTCATCCTCATAGACCTCGATAATTTTCGTGGCATCAACGAGAGCCGCGGGCACGCGGCCGGGGATCAGGCGCTCGTGGAGATAAGTAAGTTGGTGCAAGGCGACAGCTCGCTTTCGGGCCTGCGCCACTCCGACTTCGTCGCGCGCTTCGGCGGCGACGAGTTCTGCTTGCTCTTGCCCGAGACCAACCGCGAGGGCACGATCACCAAGGCGGAGCGGCTGCGGCGCGCGATCGCGACCTGCGCTTCTGGCGTCACCGCGAGCTTCGGTGTCGCGAGCTACCCTGAGGACGGCATCGGCGGCGACGAGCTGATGGAGGCCTTGAACACCGCGCTCGCCGCGGCGAAAAGCCTAGGGCGTGATCGTGTCTGCGACGCCGCGGGCGAGGTGCGCGCGTTCGACGGGCCCTAAATCTCGGTGAAGCGCTTAAGCTCCTCGGGCTTGCGCAAGACCTCCCAGAGCTTGGCCGGCAAGAAGAACCAGGCGATGAGGTTGCCGCCCAGGCGCAGGTATTCACCGGAGTTTATGGGGCGCGGCTGGCGCAGCGGCAGTTGGGTCTCGTTGAGCCAGGTCCCGTTACGCGAGCCGAGGTCCATCACCGTCCACGCCATAGTGGGCGGCTGCGGCGGGATGAAGGCCGCGTGCGCGCTCGAGATGGACGGCACGGGCACCACCATGTCTTGAGTTTTGGCGCGGCCGAGGATGACCCCGGGGTGGCCGGGATCGGTCTGCATCTTGCGCACGGGTTGCAGGAAGGTCAGCCCGCCCTCGTAGAGATCGTAGCGCGCCACCTTGGTCTCGTTGCCGCCGCCAAAGTCGGCGGGGAACAGCAGCGTGCGATCCCACAAGGTGCTCCGCGTATAGATGAGGAAGGGCGACG
>CAYXQW010000402.1:0-3106 GCA_964466695.1 uncultured Bdellovibrionales bacterium | reverse complement strand
CGGCCAGGGTTGCACTCACGGGCCTCGCGGAGTGCAGCCTTTTCGGCGAGACGATGAACGAAACCGCTTCGCGGTAGCTGGCCTGCCAACGATGCACTTCGCATAGTCCACCGCTCGGCGACGGTCCGAGCATCGAGCATTGCCCAAGAAGGCGTCCTGCCTTCCGATTGATGGTGTCTTAATCCCGACCGTCGAAAGGAGGACGCCACAATGGGAGCGCTGCGAGATCGTATGCAAGCCGACCTGACGCTGGCCGGCTACCGCGAGGGCACGCGAGAGAAGTATCTCTGGTGTGCGCGAGTGTACACCAAATACTTCATGCGACCGCCCGAGCAGATGGGCGAGGAGCAGGTCCGAGAGTTCCTGCTGCATCTGATCACCGACCGACAATTCCCGGCACCGACGGTGCGCATGTATCGCTCCGCGCTAACCTTCCTTTACGCCAAGACGCTCGACCGCCCCCTGGAAGTTCACAATGTGCCCATCATGCGACGCCGGCGCCCGTTGCCTAACGTGCTGAGTGGGACGGAGGTCACTGCGCTCCTCGAGCAGGTCCGCAGTCCGAAGTACCGCACGATCATCGCGGCCCTCTACGCGGCCGGTCTGCGCATCTCTGAGGGCTGTCGCCTTCGCGCCCAGGACATCGACTCCAAGCGGATGCTGATCCATGTCCACGACGGCAAGGGCGGCCGTGACCGCTACACCGTACTATCAGCCCGGCTCCTCGAGGATCTGCGCGACTACTATCGCAGCTGCCGGCCGAAGGACTGGCTGTTCCCGGGCCGTACCGCCCAGGGCCATGTTTCATACAAGACCGTCTCGGCAGTGTTCAAGCGCGCGCTGGCAATGAGCGGCATCGCCAAGCACGTCACTCCGCATACCTTGCGTCATTCCTTCGCCACACATTTACTCGAGTGCGGTGCGGACGTCACTGTGATCCGCGCGCTGCTTGGCCATAGCTGGCTGCGGACCACGGAGGTCTACACCCACGTCACTCTCGAGCATCTCGGTCGGGTCAAGAGCCCCTTTGATGTGCTCGGCACACAGGAGGCCGCGGTCCTGGGCTGACAGGCCGTGGCCGAGAAGAAGAACGGCAGGCCTCGACTCGAGGTCGCCGACATCGTGCGCCTGCACGGCGAGGAGTTCTGCCGCGCTCACCATCCTTCTGCCCGCGAGCAGGCCGTGCTTCGACACATCGTCGAGTGCCGCACGGCTGCCCTCGGTGGCCACCTCGACGAGTGTGAAAGCTGTGGACATCAGCGCATCTCGTACAACTCCTGTCGCGATCGCCACTGTCCCAAGTGCCAGGCGATCGCCCGCGACGACTGGATCGAAGCGCGCCTTGAGCGTCTGCTGCCGGTGCCCTACTTTCACGTCGTCTTCACCATCCCGGACAAGCTCAACGCGCTGGCCCTGGGCAACAAGCGCCTCATCTACGATTTACTCTTTGCCGCCGCTGCCCAGACCCTCAAGACCATCGCTGCCGACGACAAACATCTCGGCGCCCAGATCGGCTTCACCGCCGTGCTCCACACCTGGGGGCAGGCCGTCCTGCTGCACCCGCACCTCCACTGCGTGGTCACTGGCGGTGGGCTCTCGGGAGACGGCTCGCGCTGGATCCCGGGACGCCGGCGCTTCTTCCTGCCGGTCAAGGTCCTCGCCAAGCTCTTCCGCGGCAAGTTTCTGGCTGCCCTCGACAAGGCCCGCTCTGACGGCCAACTTCGCTTCGGCGGTACCACCGCCGAGCTCGCCGAGGACGCGGCCTGGGCTTGCTTGCGCGATGGCCTGTACCGCAAGGACTGGGTCGTCTACGCCAAGCCGCCCTTCGGCGGGCCACAGCAGGTCTACTCCTACCTCGGCCGCTACACCCACCGCGTCGCCATCTCCAACTTCCGGCTCGTCTCCCTCGACAATGGCCGCGTCACCTTCACCCTCAAGGACTATGCCGACAACGGTCAGCGTAAGACCATGACCGTCTCTGCAGTCGAGTTCCTGCGTCGCTTCCTGCTGCACGTCCTGCCCAAGGGCTTCTCGCGTATACGCCACTACGGACTCTACGCCGGCCGCAACGTCGCCTCCAAGCTCCAGACCGCACGTGCCCTCCTCGAGCGCGACGGCAAGTTGCTCTCTCCCCTCCCCACCACCACGCCCGGTGCCCCGTGGTGCCAGCGACTACTCGAGCGCACCGGGATCGACGTCTTCACATGTCCGCACTGCGGTGGCCGCCTCGTCCGTCGCTGCGACCTCGGCTTTGCCACACAACCTCACGCCCTCACCACTGCCCACGACACTTCCTGAGACCGCCGCCATGACATCGCCCCTCTCGACCACAACTCACCACCTCCTCTCTCGCCATCTTCGGCTATACGCACCCCCCTGCCCGGCGCCCTCCCCGCTTTTCTTCCAGCGCAGCTCGCGCACCAAGCGCTCTCGCTCGCCTGAATGACTTCCCCATAGCACTGCCAGCCTCGTCGCCCAGGTTTCGTTCATCGAGCGCATTGCGGCCATGCGCGCTTCGCGCGACGGCCGCAAAACGCTATATGATTCATCGCCCCCGGGCAACTTCAGGGGGACGGGCCTCGCCCCTGAAAGATGTGGCCTGCGATGATTCATCGCACCCGGGCAACTTCAGGGGGCAAGCATGGGACAGCTCTCGCGGAGCAGCGCGCTGATAGGTTGCGACTCGAGGAAGTGATCAGCGGTCAGGGCTCTGCCTGTTTGCCGAGGAGTCACGACTGTGCTAGAAGCGTCGCTCGCGAGCAGCCGATGAACAGCACCAGCAGCGAAAGAGCAGACCAGCCGCGCGGACGCGCGGGCACCGTGGCCATCGTCGGCCGCCCCAATGTGGGCAAGTCCACCCTGCTCAACCTGATCCTTGGCGAGAAGATCGCCATCGTCAGCGACCGGCCGCAGACCACGCGCAACCGGATCCTGGGCATCAAGACCTGGGATCACGACCAGCTGGTGCTGCTGGACACCCCGGGCATCCACCGCAAACGCGCCAACCTCAACCAGTTCATGGTGCAGCAGGCGCTGGACAGCGTTCACGGCGTGGACTGCATCCTGGTCCTCACTGAGGTCGCGCCCCCATCGGCGCAAGCCGAGC
>CAYXQW010000401.1:0-3121 GCA_964466695.1 uncultured Bdellovibrionales bacterium | reverse complement strand
GGGGATCTGATCCTCAGTGCCCGTCTCCTTCGCCATCTTGAGGAAGAGCAGGTACGTGAGCTCGGTGACGTACTGGTGGTACGTGACCCCGTCGTCCTTGAGGACGTTGCAGAGGTTCCAGAGCTTCTGAACGATGTCGTGCGTGACGGTGCTCATGAGTCCTTGTCAGTAGGTCGGTCAGGCCGCGGGCGGCCAAAGGAAATCGTTGAAGGTGTCGAGCACCTGCTGAAGCTCGCCGCCGAAGATGCGATCGAGCCGCGCGAACCCGCCGCCTTCACGCTTGAAGACGAGGTCCGGATCATCGAGCGCGGCGCGGTCGACGATGAGGTTCGCCTTGGTCTGCGCTGCGATTTTCTGCAGCCACTGCCGCTGCGGCGTTGTCCAGCTCTTCCCGGCGAGGATGTTCTGGAGCGCCCGGTCGACGCGCTGCTCATAGGGCACGAGCGTGTCACCGATGGCTGCCTGCCGGATGTAGCCGACGATGCGCGCCGCGATGTCCTGGTTGGTCATCTCGCGCCAGGCCGTGGAGAGGCTCGCCTCGGAGAAGCCGGCGCGATCGAGCTCGAGCGCCAGCTCCCGGAGCTGCTTCCGGGTGAGCTCACGCGGGCGGGTGAGCACGGTGACAAGTGCGGGAATCGTGTTGCTGCGGCTCTTGATGAACTCGGAGAACTCCTTGAGGTAGTCCTCGGGCTTCTTGGCTTTGCCGTAGCCACGCTCGGTACCGATCAGCGTATCCTCGTGAACCGAGAGGTACGTCGGCGGGCGGCTCGCGTAGCCCTTGCGGTCGAGGATCTCGCCGAGGTCGGGGTTCTGCGTGAACCACGCGGCGATGTCGGGCAGCGCCATCGTTCGCAGCTGGCGGATGAACGCGTCGGGCGGCATGCCGGCACGCGTCTCGAAATCCTGCGCCTGCGAGTCGCTGAGGTGACGCTTCTTGCGCTGGAGCTTGGCGATGAACTGGTCGCGCACAAGGCTGCGCTCGTCGTCCGTCTTCACCTCGCCGAGCTCGCGGCTGAGTTGCGCGAAGCTGATGCCCGGATTGACCACGACCGGCTGCATCGCCGTCACGTTCTGCAAGGCTTCGTAGATCTTCACGGCGTCGAAGACCCGGAAAGCCTCCTTGCCGATCTCCTCACAGAGACGCGTAGCGCGCCCGAGCATCTGGTCGAAGAGGATGCGGCTGTTCACCCGCCGCAGGAACACCAGGTTGCAGATCTCCGGCACGTCGATGCCGGTCGTGAGCAGGTCCACGGTTACCGCGACGTTGGGACTTCGCTCGTTCTTGTAGCGACGAATGAGCTGCAGTGGCTTGTCCGCCGCGCCCGTGATCTTGAGGACCGCTTCGTCTTCGACGCTGCCGTACTGCTTGGCGAAAGCCTTCTTGAGCTCTACGACGACGAGGTCGGCGTGGGCGTCGTTTGCGCAGAAGATCAGCGTCTTCTGTCGCGACGACGGATCGAGCTCGCCCGCGAGGTACTCGCACACCACGCGGTTGAACGACTCGGTGATGACCTTGCGGTTGAAGTCCTCGACGTCGATGCGGATCTCGTCGGGCGTGGTGAAGAGATCGACCTGGTTCTGGCGAGTGTCGTAGATGGCCACTTGCTCGCCGACGCGCCACACGATGCCGTTCGTCGAGAGCTGGGTGTTGATCTGGACCGGCGGCTCGTGGTCCACGAGGTAGCCGTCGATCACCGCCTCGCGGTAGCCGTAGCTGAAGATCGGAATGCCGAAGATCTGCGTGGTGTGTAGCGCCGGCGTGGCGGTGAGGCCGATCTTCACGGCGTCGAAGTAGTCGAGGACGCGACGGTACTTCGAGATGTAGTCGTCGAAGCTGCGAAAGCCGAGCTCGGTGTCGGAGAGCTCGCGATCGAGCAAGTACCCGCGGTGGCACTCGTCGACTACGATGCAGTCGTACTGGTCGACCGGCACAGGCGAGACGCCTTCGGTCGGGTAGAGCACCCGCTGCACGAGCCCCTGCACGGTGGCGACATGCACGGCGGTGTCGCTGTCGGGCCGCTGGTCGTCGAGCTCCTTGATGCCGAACACGTCGGCGAACGTCTGCAGGCTCTCCATGCGCGTGTCTTTGAACGCGTTCGCCGCCTGCTCGCCGAGGGCCGAACGATCGACGAGGAAGAGCACGCGCCGGAACCGCTGCGCCTTGAGCAGGCGGTAGATGAGGGCGATGCAGGTCTTGGTCTTGCCGGTGCCCGTCGCCATGGCGAGCAGCATCTCGCGCTGGCCTTGCCCGATCGCGGTCTCGACGGCTTGGATGGCAGCCTGCTGGTAGTGGCGCAGCGGGATGCCGTAGTTGAAGGGCTCGTTCTTCAGTTGTTCGTGCGCCCGGCCTTCATCACGCTTCAAGAGGGCGACGAGGCCGTCGGGCGTGTACCAGCCGTCGAGTGCGTGCCCGAGGTTCTCGGGGTTGCGCAGGTCGCAGAACCAGGTGCCGCTGCGCGTGGCGAGCTGGCGCAGGTAGGGGCGACCGTTAGAGGAGAAGACGAACGGGACGTGGAACTCGCGCCAGGGACCGCCCGGCGAAACGAGCCCCTCGTCGGACTTGAACGTCCGGCTGTAGCGCTTCGCCTGCTGGAGGGCCCCGGAAACGTCGATGTTCTTGCGCTTGGCCTCGATGGCGGCCACCGGCATGAGCCCGACGAAGAGGACGTAGTCCGCGGGCCCGCTGGCTGTCGGCCACTCCGCGATCGCCAGGTTCTTGCCCTTCTCCGGGCGCGCGCCCTTGGCGTAAGTGAGGACTCCGGAGTCGACGGTCCAGCCGACGTCGCGAAGCTGCTCGTCGATGAGCTTCCGTGTATCGGCCTCGTCGAGCTCGACCGCGCTCGCGGCCGTCGAGGCGGCCGTGACGAACGCTGCCACGGTGGCCTTGGGTTGCGCGAGTCCCTGCGCCTGATCGGCCGCGAGCTTCTGTGCGAGGGCGGCCTTGGCCTCTTCGGCCTCGATCGCCATCTGTTCCCAGAACGTCTGCTCGTCCTTGGCCTCGCGCAGCTTGGCTTCCGTTGAAGCGAGTCGCTCGGTAGCGTCGTGGTGTGCGGTCTGGTACTCCGCGAGCGTCTTGCTCAGCGCCGTCAGCTCCGCGCGCAGCTCCTCGCTCTCGTCATTC
>CAYXQW010000400.1:254-3143 GCA_964466695.1 uncultured Bdellovibrionales bacterium | reverse complement strand
TGACGCCTCAGGGTCGAGCTTGTGCCATGTCGCAACACGACAGGCAAGGCAAATTTACCGATTATTTCAATGTTTTCGCCATGATAGAGGTGGCAGACCCCAAACCCTCGTCAGTCGTGAAAACCCGTTTCAGTCGTAGTACTCGTGCCCCAAGTGCGTGATCTCTTCTTCGCCCTTCATCCAGCGCAGCATGTTCTTCATCTTCATGAGCTGAATGAACAAATCGTTCTCGGGATAGAGGCCGGGGGCGGTCATGGGGCTCTTGTAGTAGAAGGAGAGCCACTCTTGCACCCCGCGAAAACCGCTGCGCGCCGCGAGATCCATGAACAGGGCGAGGTCGAGCACCACGGGCGCCGCCAAGATCGAGTCGCGGCAGAGGAAGTTCACCTTGATCTGCATAGGGTAGCCGAGCCAACCCACGACGTCGATGTTGTCCCAGCTCTCCTTCGCGTCCCCGCGCGGCGGATAATAATTGATGCGGACCTTGTGATACATGTCGCGGTAGAGCTCGGGGTAGATCTCGGGCTGCAAGATGGTCTCGAGCACGCCGAGCTTCGAGACCTCCTTGCTCTTGAAGTTCTCCGGCTCGTCGAGCACCTCGCCGTCGCGGTTGCCGAGGATGTTGGTCGAAAACCACCCGTCGATCCCAAGCATGCGGGCCTTGAGCCCCGGGGCGATGATGGTCTTCATGAGCGTCTGGCCGGTCTTGAAGTCCTTGCCCGAGATGGGCACCTCGTTCTGCTTGGCGAGCTCGGCGAGCGCCGGGATGTCCACCGTGTGGTGCGGCGCGCCGTTGGCGTAGGGCACGCGCTCCTTGAGGCAAGCATAGCCGTAGACCATCGAAGCGCTAATGGCGGGGTGCGACTCGTTGAGGCCGCGCTCGAAGGCCGTAAGGCTTTGGTGCACCGCGCCCGGCTCCTGATAGGTCTCGGTGGAGCCGCACCAGACGGCCACGGCGCGATCGAGCCCGTTGTCACGGAGAAAGCCGCGGATGTCGGCGCGCAAGGCCTCGGCGAGCTCCATCTTGGAGCCGCTCTTCTTGATGTTGTCGCCGCTGAGCCTCTTGACGTACTCGGGGAAGAACACCGCGTTCATGGGCTTGATGGCAGCGAGCTCCTCGGCGATCGCCCCGAGGTGCTCTTGGCTCAAGACCTTGGCCTTGACGGCCGCGTCGTAGGCGCTGTCCGCGAACAGATCCCAGCCGCCGAAGACGAGATCGTCGAGGCCTGCGAGGCTCACGAAGTCGCGGATCAAGGGGCTTTTGCCCTCGGTGCGCTTGCCGAGCCGGATGGTGCCCATCTGCGTGAGCGAGCCTATGGGCCGCAAGATCTCCCGCCGCGCGAGCAAGGTACCCGCGATGAAGGTGGTGGCGACCGCGCCCATGCCTGGCAGGAGGATGCCGAGCTTACCTTTGGCGGGCTTGATCGTGACGGGCTTTTGCATCTTGGCGACCTCGAGGTTGAAGGCATGCAGCAAAGCGCGGCGGGCTTGGGGCCCGCGGTGGGCCGGTTAATAGCAGGTGCCAAACAAACTGCAAACCGGCCCTGGTGCCCGGAGCATTCTCGATAGTTCGCAGCCGCAAACTCGAAGCGCCTCCGCCTTTACGGTCTGCGAGCGATTCGCAAATCCGATCGCCCGTGCGCCCGGAGCCGACGCGCGAATTTTGGCGCGAGACCCAAACGCGGTATTTTATACGTATGAGCGCCAAGGTCTTCTTGCTCGACACGGCACGCCGCTTGCGACAGTGCCGGCGCGCCGATTACACCCTGCCCGACGCCACGCGCGACCCCTCGGCCCGCCTCGACGCCGCGCTCGCCGCCGTCGCTCGGCAAGGCTTCGTTCGCGCGCAAGCTAAAGGCCTTTCGCCGCGTCTTCGAGCAAGGTCAGAGATAAGCGAGGTTCGTGGCGAGCCACCTCTCGACCACCGCCACGCTCACCCCCTTGCGCGCGGCGTACGACGCCACTTGATCCGCCCCGATCTTACCCACCGTGAAGTACCGCGCCTCGGGGTGATTGAAATAGAGGCCGCACACCGCCGCCGCCGGCCACATGGCGTAGCTCTCGGTGAGCACGAGGCCCGTGCGCGCCGAAGCCTCGAGCAGCTCGAAGAGCGCCGCCTTCTCGGTGTGATCTGGGCACGCCGGATAACCCGCCGCCGGGCGGATGCCGCGCTCACGATCAGCGATCTTGCAATCCGCCCGCGCTCGCTCATGGACAAGCTCGGCCAAAGCCTCGGCCAACCTGTCGGCGAGCGCCTGCGCCAAGATGGCGCCGAAGTCGTCGTGCTCGGCGCGCAATCGTGCGAGCACGGCGTCGAGCCCGAAGCCCGTACCCACGGCGAAGCCGCCGACATAGTCGCAGAGCGCGCCTTCTTGCGGCGCCACGAAGTCGGCGAGCGCGAGCAGGTCCTCACGGTCGCGCGTGCTCTGCTGGCGCAAGGTGTGGAAACGCAACCGCTCGCGCGTCCGCGCTTCGTCTTCAAAAAGCACGATGTCGTCCCCACGACTCGCCGCCGGGAAGAAGCCGTAGACCGCGCGCGCCTCGAGACTGTGCTCACTCATGAGCCGCGCGAGCATCTCCTCGGCGCTCGCGAAAAGCTCGCGCGCGGCTTTGCCAACCTTCGGGTCGTCGAGGATCGCGGGGTAGACGCCGGAGAGCTCCCAGGCGTGGAAGAACGGCGTCCAGTCGATGTAGCGAGCCACCTCGTCGAGGCTCGGCGAGAGCGTGCGAAGGCCGCAAAAGCTCGGCCGCGCGATGGTGCTCTCGTCGAAGCGGTGCTTCGCTCCGCGCCCGCGTGCCTCATCGTAGCTCACGAGGCGGCGCTCCTTGGCGCGCTCGAAGTCGTGGCGCAGCGACTCTTGCTCCGCTTGCAGGCGGGCTCGCGCCGCT
>CAYXQW010000400.1:0-244 GCA_964466695.1 uncultured Bdellovibrionales bacterium | reverse complement strand
CCTGCCTTGTCGCTCACAAGCTCGCTCAAGACGCCCACCGCGCGCGAGGCGTCGAGCACGTGGGCCACGGGGCCGTCGTACAAGGGCGCGAGCTTCACCGCCGTGTGCTTCTTGCTGGTGGTGGCCCCGCCGATGAGCAGCGGCACCGCGACGCCTTCGCGCCGAAGCGCGCTCGCCACGTGCGCCATCTGCTCGAGCGACGGCGTGATGAGCCCCGAGAGCCCGACAGATGGCGCACGTGGCG
>CAYXQW010000399.1:0-3145 GCA_964466695.1 uncultured Bdellovibrionales bacterium | reverse complement strand
TGCCCGTGAAAACGGGCATCCAGAGCTGACGTGAGCGAAAAACCTCGCCGGATGAACAATGCCGAAATGCAAGAGAAACTTGTGGTCAATCATGAGGCCTTTGCGGGGATGACGATTTTGCGACTTGCGGGCACCAGCACCAGCTCGCGCAAAGCCGCAAAGCCGCAAAGCCGCAAAGACGATCAGGTGGTTGGGCACTGACGATCGAGTGGTTGAGCACCGCGTCCCTGAGGAGCCTTGCGTAGCAAGGCGTCTCGAAGGGTGACGATCAGGTGGTTTTCCCCCTCAATTTGAGCAGCTCGAACCAGAGCACGCAGACGAGGCCGGCGCCGAGGCTCAGGCAGAGGTCTCCCGGGCGGATCGGCGCGAAGTGGAACAGCTCGCGCGCGACGGGCACGAGGAGCACCACCGCGAGCATGGAGGTGGTGCTAAAGAGCACCCACGCGAGCGCGGTGTTCGGCACGCGCAGCATGGCGAGCGCGCTCTTTTTCCAGGAGCGGTTGACGAGGATCACCATGACGAAGGCGACCACCAGGGTGGTGAAGGTGAGGGCGCGCGCCGCGTCGTCGGTATGGCCGCGGCGCGCGAGCAGAAAAATCCCGAGGCAAACCGCGAGCACGCAGAGCCCTTGCAAGACCGCGATCCCGATCGTCTGCAAGGAGAAGAGCCGCTCACAGGTCTTGCGGGGCGGCCTTCGCATGACGTCGTCCTCGGCGGGCTCGGCCTCGAAGACGAGCGAGCAAGAAGGGTCGATGATGAGCTCGAGGAAGACGATGTGCACCGGCAACAAGATGAGCGGCCAGCCGGCGAAGAAGACCGGCAGCATGGAGAGGCCCGCGATGGGAACGTGCACCGCCAAGATGAAGGCGATGGCCTTCTTGATGTTGTCGAAGATGCGACGGCCGAGGCGGATCGCGGCCACGATGGAGGAGAAGTCGTCGTCGAGCAGGACGAGGGCAGAGGCCTCGCGGGCGACGTCCGTCCCGCGTTCGCCCATGGCGATGCCGATGTGCGCGCTCTTTAAGGCCGGGGCGTCGTTGACCCCGTCGCCGGTCATGGCCACCACCTCGCCCGACGCCTTGAGGGCGTTGACGATGCGTAGCTTCTGCGTGGGCACCACGCGCGCGAAGACCTGGACGTCGCGGATCTTTTGCCCGAGCTCCTCATCGGACATCTGATCGAGCTCGGATCCGGAGATCACTTGCTCGGGCCGCGAGAGCCCCGCCTTGCGGGCGATGCAGACGGCGGTGACGGGGTAGTCGCCGGTGATCATCACCACGCGCACCCCGGCGCTCTTGCACTCGGCGACGGCGCTCGGCACCGAGGGGCGCAGCGGATCTTCGAAGCCGAGCAGCCCCAGAGGCTCGAAGTCGAGCGCGTGATGGTCGTCCGGCAGCGCGCCGAGGCGCGCCCGCGCACGGGCGACGCCGAGGACGCGTAACCCCAAAGACGCAAGCGCCGCGACCTCGCGGTCGAGCTCCTCGCGCCGTGGCGCGTCGAGGTGGCAGAGATCGGCGATGGCCTCCGGCGCGCCCTTGGCCGACACCACCGCCTCGTCGCCGGCGCCCGTGGCCCAGGCGTGACTCACCGCGAGCAGCTCGCCGGTCAGCGGGTATTCCTTGGCGAGCGACCACTCGGGGTGGAGGTGCTCGGTGTCGCGCACGAGGCGATCCCCGGCCTCGTGCAAGGCTCGCTCCATCGGATCGAAGGGGTCGCGCTTGCTCGCCAGGATGGCGTGCTCGAGCAGGCCATGGTGCTCCTCGGGCAGCGCGCCTCGAAGCTCGGCGAGGTCGACCGCCCCCTCGGGGACGACGAGGCTATGCAAGGTCATGCGGTTTTGTGTGAGGGTGCCGGTCTTGTCCACGCACAGGACCGTCGCCGCCCCGAGCGTCTCGATGGCGGGCATGCGGCGCGTGAGCACCCGGCTTCGCGAGATCCGCCACGCGCCGAGCGCGAGGAAGACCGTGAGCACCACCGGGAACTCCTCGGGCAAGGTGGCCATGGCCATCGTGATGCCGGCGAGCAAGCCTTGCTTCCAGGCCTCGGCCCCGCCCCCGCGGGTGATGGCGAAGGCGACCACGACCACCGTGCAGGCCACGAGCCCGGCCACGGCGAAGACGCGGATGAGCCGCCCGGTCTCTTTTTGCAGCAAGGTCGGCTCCGGTGCGAGCTCGCCGAGCGCCTTGCCGATCTTGCCGAGCTCCGCACGCGGCCCCGTGCACATGATCTCGACCACGCCCTGCCCGGAGGTGACCAGGGTTCCGGAGAACAAAGATGGCAGGTCGTCGCCCCCTGGTCGATCGAGGGCTTTGGCCGTCGTGCTCGGCAGCTTGCGCACCGGCACCGACTCGCCGGTGAGCAGCGACTCGTCCAGCGTGAGGTTCATGCCGCGCCGCAAGATCCCGTCCGCTGGGACGCGATCGCCCTCGACGAGGATGACGAGGTCCTCGCGCACGACCTCGCGGCCCGCGACGCGCCGGCGCGCGCCGTCGCGGATGACGAGCGCCCGCGGGCTCGACAGATCTCGCAGCGCATCGAGCGCGCGCTCGGTGCGGCGCTCCTGGATGATGGTGATGGCCATCACCACGAGCACGAACCCGAGCAGCAAGAGCGCGTCCGCCGGCTCGCCCATCACGAGGTAGAGGACGCCGGCGCCGACGAGCATGAGGAACATGGGCTCGCGCGCCACCGCGAGCGCGATGGCCAAGTTGCTGCGGGGCTTCTCGGCGGGCAGCTCGTTGCGACCTTCGGTCTCGAGGCGACTTCTCGCCACGGCTTCGCCAAGACCCGTAAGACCCGTAAGCTCGAGCACGGAGCCTGTGCGCATAGGTCCGTCGATGTTTTTCTGTTTCATGTGATCTTCTCTTTCGAGTCTATCGCTACGAAGTCAACAGAAAGCTCTTGGTGTGCTAGCTTCTCCCGGCATGTATAGGCTTCGTGTCGCGTGGCGTGGCTTGCGCCTCTTGCTCCTCGGGTCGGTCGTGGCGCTCGTGGTGCGACCGAGAGTCCAAGAGCAGGTCCCGACGCGGTCTATGCCGGCTCACGAGGCGACCCCGACTGCCGCGACGGTGGACGTGATGCCCGTCGTCACGCACGCCGAGGGGTTGTTGATGCTCGGCCGTCCCGACGCCGCGCTCCGGGCGCT
>CAYXQW010000398.1:0-3152 GCA_964466695.1 uncultured Bdellovibrionales bacterium | reverse complement strand
GAGCACAACCTCAACATGCGCGGGGCCTTCTTGCACCTCCTCGGCGACACCATAAGCTCCGTCGGCGTCATCGTGGCGGCGCTGCTCATGGCGGTGACCGGCTGGCACCGGCTCGACGCCGTAATCTCGTTGCTCATCGCGGCGGTGATCGTGGTGACGACCTCGTCGCTCTTGCGCGAGGCGCTCGGGGTCTTGCTCGAGGCCGCTCCAAGGCACCTCGACACCCGCCGTGTTCAAGATAGCATCACGGGCATGAGCGGCATCGCCGCGGTGCACGATCTGCACGTCTGGAGCATCACGAGCGGCCTTCTGGCCTTGAGCGCGCACATCGTAGCCGAAGATTGCGCCCAAGATTGCCACGCTCTGCGCGCGCGAGTTTCCGAGATGCTCGCGCACGAGTACGACATCACGCACGTCACGCTACAGATGGAGCCCCCGGGCGAGGGCGCGCACGACTGCTGCCTCGCGGGTACTAGTACTCCGTAAAAGCTCACGAGCAGGCGCAGAAATTACAGCTTTTTCATGGAGAAGGAGTCTTGATGTGGGTCAGAATCCCACATTAGGCGCAAAGGCGTACTTTTTTAGGCAAAAAAAAGCGCGCCCCTAAGCTCTCGACAAAGCCGCACCAGTCATGTCTCCATAATCAAGACATCAACGCACTATATTGTAACGTAATGCCAGAAGCGAGTATGCGCAGGTAGGCCTTGATCGATATGACTTTTAGTAGCACTAGCGGCGCAAGTCATTGATTGCCAAGCACTTCATAGGCACCGCGAAAAACGACATACTGTTTCTATGCTTAGATGCAATGGTGTTCCAAAAACACTACTTCAAGTAAGCGCATCCACCTCTCCGGCCCGAAACAACCCTCTGTGCTCGGCATCACAATCGTTGCAATTTCGCGCGGTTGCGAAGTTACCTTGACGAAATTGATGGTTATGGACAACACACTAGCACCTTACGCTAAGACTTGGGCGCTCTCGATTTCTCACCGCGAGGGCGCCTTTTTCGTTCTGGAGGACAGCACACGATGACCGACCTCATAAGCACGCCCGAGAGCAAAGCTCAGCTCGCCTTCGTCCCCGTGGCCAAAAAGCGCCCCAAGGCCCCGGAGCTCGAGCCCGAGGAGACGAGCGCGCCCTTTCGCTTCGTGCGTCGCTGGACCACCGCCGGGGTAGACCCCTTCGATCAAATCGAGTGGCAAAAGCGCACCGCCGTCATCACCGGCGAGGGCGGCCGGGTGGTCTTCGAGCAGCAGGACGTGGAGGTGCCCGCGACCTGGAGCCAGCTCGCGACCAACGTCGTCGTCTCCAAGTATTTCCGCGGCGCCGTGGGCTCGCCCGAGCGCGAGCACAGCGTCCGCCAGCTCATAGGCCGCATCGTCGAGACGCTCGGCGCCTGGGCCGAGCAGGGCGGCTACCTCGGGCGCGCCGATGCCGAGGTGTTTCGCGACGAGCTCAAGTACATGCTCGTAAACCAGCTCATGGCCTTCAACAGCCCGGTGTGGTTCAACGTCGGCGTCGAGGCGCGGCCGCAGTGCTCAGCGTGCTTCATCAACTCCGTCGAAGACACGATGGACTCGATCCTCGAGCTCGCGAAGACCGAGGGGCGGCTGTTCAAGTACGGCTCGGGGGCGGGCTCCAACCTCTCCGCCATCCGCGGCAGCCGGGAGAACCTGGCGGGCGGCGGGCAGGCCTCGGGGCCGGTCTCTTTCATGAGGGGCTACGACGCCTTCGCCGGGGTCATCAAGAGCGGCGGCAAGACGCGGCGGGCGGCGAAGATGGTCATCCTCGACATCGATCACCCCGATATCCTCGACTTCATCAACTGCAAGGCCAAGGAGGAGAAGAAGGCCTGGGCGCTCATCGACGCCGGCTACGACGGCGCCGTCGACGGCGAGGCGTACGGCTCGGTGTTCTTCCAAAACTCCAACAACTCGGTGCGCGTCACCGACGAGTTCATGCAGGCCGTAGAGCAAGACGGGGTCTGGGAGACCAAGAACCGGGTGAGCGGCACGGTCTGCGAGCGCTACGAGGCGAGAAAGCTCATGGCCGCGATAGCCGAGGCGGCGCACCTCTGCGGCGACCCGGGGTTGCAGTTCGACACCACCATCAACGCCTGGCACACCTGCAAGGCGACCGACCGCATCTACGCGAGCAACCCCTGCAGCGAGTACATGTTCTTGAACGACTCGGCCTGCAACTTGGCCTCGCTCAACCTCATGAAGTTTCGCGACAGCCGCGGCGAGCTCGAGGTCGAGAGCATCAAGCACGCCGTCGACATCAGCATCACCGCGCAGGAGGTCATCGTCGACAACGCCGGGTACCCGACGCCGCGCATCGAGAAGAACTCGCACGAGTTTCGTCCGCTCGGGCTCGGCTACGCGAACCTCGGCGCGCTGCTCATGGCCCGCGGCCTGCCCTACGACTCCGACGCCGGCCGCGCCTACGCCGGGGCCATCACCGCCCTCATGACCGGCGAGGCCTACGCGCAGAGCGCGCGGCTCGCCGCGAAGAAGGGCTCCTTCGCGAGCTATCCGCAAAACCGCGATTCTATGCTCGAGGTCATCGGCAAGCACCGCGACGCGGTCTCTTCGATCGACGCCGCGCTCGTGCCGCCGGCCTTGTGGCAGGCGGCCCGGCAGTCTTGGGACGACGCGCTAGAGCTCGGCGGCCGCGACGGGTTTCGTAACGCCCAGGTCACGGTGCTCGCCCCCACGGGGACGATCGGCTTCATGATGGACTGCGACACCACCGGCGTCGAGCCCGACATCTCGCTCATCAAGTACAAGAAGCTCGTGGGCGGGGGGCTCTTGAAGATCGTCAACGGGACGGTGCCCGAGGCCCTCGATCGGCTCGGCTACCAAAACGGCACCAAGGCCGCGATCCTCGAGTACCTCGAGAAGGAGGAGACCATCGAGGGGGCGCCGCTCCTCGACGAGCACGACCTGCCGGTCTTCGACTGCGCCTTCAAGCCTTTGAAGGGCAAGCGCTCCATCTCGCCGATGGGCCACGTGCGCATGATGGCCGCGGTGCAGCCGTTCATCTCCGGGGCCATCTCGAAGACGGTGAACCTCGCGCACGAGGCGACGCCCGAGGAGATCTCCGAGGTCTACACGCAGGCCTGGAAGCTCGGGCTCAAGGCCGTCGCGC
>CAYXQW010000397.1:0-3154 GCA_964466695.1 uncultured Bdellovibrionales bacterium | reverse complement strand
CGCCGAGGGGCAGCCCCGGGTGGCCAGAGTTCGCCTTTTGCACGGCGTCGATAGAGAGAGAGCGTAAGGTGTTTACGCCGAGGAGATCGATTTGGTCGAAGGGTTTCATGGCCGCGGTCTATACACCAAGGAGGCGCCGAAATGGGAGATCCGAGCAGGTTCCTCCTCAACGCGCCGTGCGCATGGTCTTCGAGCATCACGGATTGTAGGACAACACCCTAAGATCGCGTATCCTCATAAAGGCACACCTTACATCACGGAGAGTTCAGAACCTATGAATGAATCCCTCCCGTCACCGGATCGCGCGATACGCTACTGCGAGCCACGTCCTCGGCCGAAAAATCCTCGCCGTATCTACAGATACGTCTGCGGTTTTTCGACCTGCGGGCGCGGCTCTCGCGACGCGTCTTGCGCGCCCGGACTCGGTCCGGGATTCGTTCACAGGTTCTCACCTTACATGCGCCTCGCCTCGTTGTTTTGCCTCGTAAGCATGCTTGGACTTTTCGCGGTGACCAACTCCGGCTGCGGCAAGCGCGGCGCCAAGGGCCCCAAGGCCGCAGCCAAGACGGCCAACCCCCCTCCGAGCTGGGTCACCAACCTAGAGCTCTCGACCGAGAAGCTCTGCGGCGTGGGGGTCGCCGGCCCCGGCTTCGACGAGTTTTCTCCCTACCCGAGGCAGCTCTCGCGCGAGCGGGCGGTGCGCAACCTCGCCGGCATCCTCGGCACGAGCGTGCTCGAGGCGATAGTCGATCGCAACTCCGAGCTCGGCCAAAGCATCGAGATGGCGCGCACCCTGCAGATCGACGACACGCTCATCGCGCGCATCGACGCCCTCGCGAAGACCGAATACTGGACCGACGTCGACGCCGCCGGCCCCTTCGCGCAGAAGAACTTCGTCTACGCGCACGCCTGCGCCGACGCCAGCAAGGCTGCGGCCACGCTCAAGCTCGACATAAAGAAGCTCGTCAAGTCCGCGCGCCCTGCCCCCGCGCGACCCGACAAGACCCCGTCCTGGATCAATGCCGCGGGCAAGCAACCCGGCGGGCGCCTGTGCGCGGTGGGCTTCTCCTTGCCGATGTTCTACGCCGAGAACACCTTCGAGGGGGTGGTAGAAGACATCCGCGGTCAGCTCGCCGAGGTGATCGAGACTTTGGTCTCGCAGTACTCGGAGGAGCTCACCACCGATCGTACCCAGGCGCTGCGCATCATGACCGTCGCCTCCACCCAGGCCATCGCCAAGGGCGTGGTCGTTACCAACTTCTGGTTCGACCGCGACGGCTGCGGACCGCACCGCCGCCCGCGCAGCACCTATGGGTGGGGGTGCGTCTACCCCGTAGACATCATGGAGCAGAGCGTGGCTGCCGTGGCCGAGGAGATCCGCGACGAGAACACGGTGGCGATGGTCAAAGAGCGCGCCGCGAGCGCCTTCGACGAGCTCGACGCCGAGAGCGTAAAGCACGCCCAGCAGGCCGCGGCCATCACCGAGAAACGCGCGGAAAGCCCGAGCGCCGCCGTCGCTCCCGCGCCGTAACCGCACAGGCATAACGTACGTATGATGTTGGCCCAAGCCGCATAAAGCGCTATAGGACTGCCCGCCTTCGAGCGCAGGCGGCCGCCGACGCGGTATGTGTGCGCCAGGGCAGGGAGCTCCGACCCGGCAGTCCCGGCAGAGCCATGACGAATTGAGAAGTGACCGCGTAATGGCCAAAAGGCCCGCTCGCGGTCGAGAGCACAAGTACTCGGTACATTCACAGCAGGAAGAAAAAATGGCCCAGCAAGACCAAGTAAAGAGGCAGTACGCAACCATGGACGGCAACGAGGCCGCGGCCTCCGTCGCCTTTCGCACCAACGAGATCTGCGCGATCTACCCCATCACCCCGAGCTCGAACATGGGCGAGTTCGCCGACCAGTGGGCCGCCGAGAACAAGACCAACATCTGGGGCACGGTGCCCCTCATCGCCGAGATGCAGAGCGAGGGCGGCGCGGCTGGCGCCGTGCACGGGGCCTTGCAGGCCGGCGCCTTGACCTCGACCTTCACCGCATCTCAGGGCCTGCTGCTCATGCTGCCCAACATGTACAAGATCGCGGGCGAGCTCACCTCCACGGTGTTCCATATCGCCGCGCGGTCTTTGGCCACGAGCTCGCTGTCGATCTTCGGCGATCACTCCGACGTCATGTCGGCGCGCAGCACCGGCTTCGGCATGATCGCCTCGAGCTCGGTGCAAGAGGCGCACGACATGGCGCTCATCGCGCAGGCCGCCTCCTTACAAAGCCGCGTCCCCTTCCTCCACTTCTTCGACGGCTTTCGCACCTCCCACGAGGTGAGCAAGATCGCGCTTTTGAGTGACGACGAGCTGCGCGCCATGATCGACGACGAGCTCGTCTTCGCCCACAGGCGGCGCGCGCTCTCTCCCGAGCGGCCATTTATCCGCGGCACGGCGCAAAACCCCGACGTGTACTTTCAAGCGCGCGAGGCGGTAAACCCCTTCTACGCCGAGACTCCCGCCGCCGTCGAGCGCGCCATGGAGCGTTTCGCCAAGCTCACGGGTCGCGCCTACAAGCTCTTCGACTACTACGGCCACAAGGACGCCGAGCGCGTCGTGATCCTCATGGGCTCCGGGGTCGAGACCGCGCGCGAGGCGATCGACCACCTCGTCTCCCAAGGCGAGAAGGTCGGCGTCGTACAGGTCCACCTCTACCGGCCCTTCGCGGCAGCGCAGTTTTTGGCGTCCTTGCCGAAGAGCACGCAGGCGATCGTCGTGCTCGACCGCACCAAGGAGCCAGGCGCCACCGGCGAGCCGCTCTACCTCGACGTCGTGACCACCTTGAGCGAGAGCGTCGCTGCGGGCAAGCTCGACAAGCTGCCCAAGGTGATAGGCGGTCGCTACGGCCTCTCCTCCAAGGAGTTCACGCCGGCCATGGTGAAGGCCACGCTCGATGAGCTCTCGAAGGCCGAACCCAAAAACCACTTCACCGTAGGTATCGAGGATGACGTCGGCCAGACCAGCCTCGCCTACGACACCGCGTTCAACACCGAGTCTAAGCGCAGCGTACGCGCCATGTTCTACGGGCTCGGCGCCGACGGCACGGTGAGCGCCAACAAGAACTCCATCAAGATCATCGGCGAGGAGACGGACAACTACGCGCAAGGCTA
>CAYXQW010000396.1:0-3160 GCA_964466695.1 uncultured Bdellovibrionales bacterium | reverse complement strand
TCGAAGACCTCAAGCTCAAAGTCATGCACGGTGACGCCGTCGCCTGGGCGCGCGCGGGCGAGCACGGCCGCGCCATCGCGCGCCTAGACGAGCTCTGGCACCACGCGAGCCGCCCCGAGGCCGCCCGCGACCTCGTCGTGGTGCAGGCCTGGGACGAGCGACACGCAGAAGCCGCGTTCACCTTCGAGACGCTCCTCGCAAACGATGAGACCCCCCCCTACGTCCTATGGAACACCGCCCGCTCCTACGAGGCCCTCTCGCGGCCCGACCAGGCGCTCGCGCTCTACGGCGAGGCGCTGCGAAGAGAACCAGGCTACACCGAGGCGCGCACATCCCTCGTACGCCTGCTCTTCGCGCACGGCGCGCGCTACTTCGAGCTCGGGCTCTCGCGGCTCGATCCGAAGACGCGCACCGAGGCTCCACCCGCCTGGCTTATGCGCCACACCATGGAGCTCGCGCCAAACCGACGCGCGCTCGCCCTCGCGCGCGAAGGCGAGACGAGCGCGGCCTTACAGCTTTTACGCGCCACGGCGGCGAAGACGACCGCCGGCGACGCGCTCCTGCGTGACCTCGCAGCGCTCCTCTTCTTATCGCAGCGTGACGAACAAGCGTTCGTCTTGCTCGGTGCGCTCGGCGATAACGTCACGACGGCGCCCGAGCTCTATGGGCTCGCGAGCGCGTCGAAGCTCGCCCGAGGAGATCACGACGCGGCGCTCTCCTACGCCGAGCGCTGGCGAAGAGCAGAGCCGAGAAAGCGCCAGGCGACGAGCGCGGCCGTCCAGGCGCTCTTGGCGCTCGGCGAGACCCCCGCGGCGCTCGCCATGATCGCGAGCGCACCGAGCGGCGCGGCGTGGCGCAAGGGGTTAAGCGCCGACCTGCTCCTCTTTACGGGCGACTTCGAAGGCGCCCAAGAGCTCTACCGCGCGGCGCGGCGCACGGGCGACGATGCCCCGGAGAACCGCTTCGGTCTCGCCATCGCGCTCGCGCGGCGAGGTCTCGAGAAAGAAGCCGAGGCGCCGCTCGCGGCGGCGCTCACGCACATGCCGGCGCGCGAATATCGTCGGCGTCACGCCCTCTCGGTCGCGAACGCGCTCGCGCTCGCGCGCCTGCTCATAAGAAGCGAAAAAGATGAAGAGGCCGTCGCCATGCTCGAAAAGCTCGTCGCCGCGACACCGGCTCACCTCGAGGCGCGCCTCTTGCTCGCGCGGCTATACGAGAAGCGGCGGGACTACTTCGCGGCGCTCAAGCAGCTCGACTACGCGCAACGGATATCCCCCATGACGCTCGAGGCGACCCACAGGCGGCGCCACAACCTTTTGCGGCTCACGGCAATAAGCCTCGTGAAGGACGAGCTCGCCCAAAAAGGCGAGGAGGCGACGCCAGAGCTCGCGGCGGCGATCGCGCAGCAAGAGGCCGTGCAGCGGCTCTCCTGGCGCAACGCGGACCTCGCGACGCCGCTCTTCGACGCCTTCGCCGAGAGTTCTTCACCCGCGCTCGCGCGCACGACCGCGGCGCTCGTCGCCTTGCAGGCCGCGCGCGAGCCCGCCATGGCGGTAGCCACGTTCGAGGCGCTGCGGCGCGAGGGCGCGGTGCTCGGCGAGGCGGGGCTGCGCGCGGCGGCCGACGCCTACGCCGAGCTCGGCTATCACGAGGAGGCGCTCGAGCTCTATCGGGAGCTCGCCGCAAAGCTCGCCGCGCGCGGAGACTACGGCTATCCGGCGAGCTACTCGTTGCGGCTCGGCGAGCACCGGAGCTTGACCCGCCTCGGACGCTTCGCAAAGGCCAGAGAGGTCCTCGAGGCGCTCGAGCTCGAGGTCCCGACCTTCACCGAATATCGCGGGGCGTTCGTGCCCAACTGGCACAAGGCGGAGATCGCGACCGAGCGCGGCTGGTGGCTCGTGATGCAAGATCGCCTGGCCGAGGCCGCGGCCCACTTCGAGGAGATGACGCAAGTTGCGCCGCGCTACGCCCCGGCGCACATCGGCCTCGCGCACGCGCACGACCTCCGCGGCCTGCGGCGCCTGGCGCTACGCGATCTCGAGATCGCCCTCACCCACTTCCCGAACGATACGGGAGTGCTCGCGAGCTACGCCGCGCTGCTCGTAGACCACGGCGAGCCCGAAAAGGCCGCAAAGCTCGCCGCGAGGCTCGAGGCCAAGAGCCCCGATGACCCGAAGGTGCGCGAGCTTCTCCGCAAGCTCGAGCTCGCCCGCATGCAGGAGCTCTCGCTCTACGCTTACGCGAGCTTGGGCAGCGCCCTCGAGCACGGGGTCGGCGGCGGCCTCGCCTTGCGCACGCCGGTGCACCCGAGGGCGGATCTCGTCATCGGCGGCGAATTTCAGCGCGAGCTCGGCGCCGACCTCGACACGCGCCGCGAGCGCGCTCGCGCTGGCCTCGCCGCCACGCCTTGGGCCGAGACGAGCATCCTCGTCTTGGGATCGTTCGAGCCTGCCCCACAGCGCCTCGGGCTCATGGCCGAGGCGGCGTGGCGCCCTTCCGATCACCTCGCCATGAGCCTCGCTGGAGACAGCGATACTTGGGAGCTGCCACCGAAGGCACAGAGCTCGGAGATAACGGGACGCGACCTCTCGCTCGCGGCGACCTATCATCACAGCGAGCTTTTCGAGGCAGGGATCACCTCGCGCCTGCTCGGCCTCAGCGACGGCAACCGGGTGCTCGGGGGGACGGCCTGGCTCGAGCCGCGCCTGTTCGCCGACGGCCGCACAAACCTACGCCTGCGCGTCGAGGCTATCGGCCACACGGCGCGCGACGTGGGACGCGCGTACTACCTGGCGCGCCAGCACGCAGCGCTCCTCGTCACGCCGCGGCTCGAGCGCGTCTGGTACCGCGGCCCGTCCTACTCCATCCACGACAGCCTCACGGCCGGGGGGGGCGTACAGTACGAGCGCGATTACCACCCGAGCCCGCGTGCCCTCGTGCGCTACGAACAGATGTACCGCTTCGGCGACACCGTCGAGCTCAACTGGGCCATAGGCGGCGCGAGGCAGAGCTACGGCCGCGAGGTCGACTACTCCGGGTCTTTGACGGCCAGCGCGCGGGTGCTGTTTTGAAGGAGCACAAAAGACACAGCATGAAGCTCTCGATCGCCGCCATGATCCTCGCCCTACCGCTCACAGCCGCGGCGTCGCCAAACCGCAGC
>CAYXQW010000395.1:0-3164 GCA_964466695.1 uncultured Bdellovibrionales bacterium | reverse complement strand
TGGGGCGGCGTCGACTACACGCGCTACGAAGGCGGCATCTATTCCTCCGAGTGGTTCTGGGCGAAGGCCCTACATCTCCTCGAGGTCGACCCCGCGGTTGCCTCGGCCGCCGTCACGATCCTCGAGCACTGCGATTGGATCCCCACCGTCCTGACGGGCACGCGCGACCTTGCGAAGATCAAGCGCAGCCGTTGTGCCGCCGGGCACAAGGCCATGTGGCACGCCGAGTTCGGTGGCTATCCATCGAACGACTTCTTGTCGAAGCTCGATCCTAGGTTGGTGGCGCTCAAGGAGACTTTTGGGCGGGAGACCTTCACGTCTGACCTGCCGTTCGGCGCGATTTGCGCCGAGTGGGCGACCCGCCTCGGAGTGCCCGCCAACACCGTCGTGGCGGTGGGCGCCTTTGATGCCCACATGGGGGCCGTTGGGGGCGGCATCGACCCGCATCGCCTCCTCAAGGTGATGGGCACGAGCACCTGCGACGTGTTGGTGGTGCCGAAGACGGGCGCCCCCGAGAAGCTGGTGGCGGGCATCTGCGGGCAAGTCGACGGCTCCATTCTCCCCGGCGCCATAGGCTACGAGGCCGGTCAATCGGCTTTTGGCGATGTCTACGCGTGGTTCAAGGAGCTGCTGTGTTGGCCGCTCGAGGCCATCTTGCCGTCGCTCTCGAGCATCCCCGGGGCTTCGAGAGACGCTCTCGTGGGCGACCTCGCAGAGCGGATCATCCCCGAGCTCGAGGAGGCGGCGCGGGCCATACCGCTCGAGGAGAGCTCGGTGCTCGCTCTCGATTGGCTCAACGGCAGGCGGACGCCCGACGCGAATCAGCGTCTCACGGGAGCCATCGCTGGTTTGAGCCTTGGCGCCGACGCGCCGCGGATCTACCGCGCGCTCGTCGAGGCCACGGCGTTCGGATCACGGGCCATCGTGGAGCGTTTTCGGGCACAGGGCATCAGGATCGACAGCGCCATCGCCATCGGCGGGGTAGCCCAGAAGAGCTCCTTCGTCATGCAGACCGTGGCCGACGTCATGAACATGGAGGTCGAGGTCTCGGCGGGCGACCAGGCGGTGGCGCTTGGCGCCGCGATGTTCGCCGCGACGGCGGCGGGCATCTACGATCGGGTAGAGCAGGCGCAACGAGCCATGTCCGCGGGCATCGAGACCACCTACGAGCCCGACCCCATTCGCGCGAAGCACTACGACATCCTTTACCAAGACTATCTCGCGTTGGGCGCGTTCGTAGAACGCGCGCTGGCCCAGTAGGCCTGGGAGCCGACGCCACATGGAGAACGCAATGCTCGATCAACCAGGCCGCGAAATTTGGTTCCTCACCGGCAGCCAGCACCTCTACGGCGACGCGACGCTGAAGCAGGTCGCCGCGAACTCACAACAGGTCGCCGACCATCTTCAGCGCTCGGGCAAGCTCGCCGCGCGTGTCGTCTGGAAGCCGACGCTCACGAGCGCCGATTCCATCTCGAGCATCTGTCAGGAGGCCAGCGCGTCGCCGCACTGCGTCGGTGTCATCGCGTGGATGCACACTTTCTCACCGGCGAAGATGTGGATCGCTGGCCTGTCGCGTCTCGAGAAGCCCCTGGCCCATTTGCATACGCAGTTCGGCCGCGAGCTGCCGTGGGGCTCGATCGACATGGACTTCATGAACCTCAACCAATCGGCGCACGGCGACCGGGAGTTTGGGTTCATCGCCGCGCGGCTGCGGCTGCCTCGCAAGATCATCGTCGGTCACTGGCAAGATGATGACGTGCTCGCACAGCTCGATGTCTGGGCGCGCGCCGCGTGCGCGCACGCCGACTCACGGCGCATGAAGATCGCTCGCTTCGGCGGCATGAACATGCGGGATGTCGCGGTGACGGGGGGTGACCGCGTCGAGGCCGAGATCAAGCTCGGCTGGTCGGTCAATGGTTATGGCGTAGGCGATCTGGTGGCCAAGATCGCGGCGGTGAGCGACCTCGCGGTCGAACGTCTCGTGTCCGAGTACGAGGAGACCTACGCGGTCGTGCCCGCGCTAAGAAAAGGTGGGGCGCAGCATGCCTCGCTGCGTGATGCCGCGCGGCAAGAGCTCGGGATGCGCGCGTTCCTCGTGGATGGGGGCTTCTCTGCTTTCACGACCACCTTCGAAGATCTGCATGGCCTGGCGCAGTTGCCGGGGCTGGCGTGCCAGCGGCTCATGGCTGACGGCTATGGGTTCGGCGCCGAGGGTGACTGGAAGACCGCCGCCTTGGTGCGACTGATGAAAGTGATGTCCGCGGGCTTGCCGGGCGGCGTCTCGTTCATGGAGGACTACACGTACAACCTCGTCGCCGGGCAAGAGCTCGTGCTCGGTGCGCACATGCTCGAGGTCTGTCCTTCGATCGCCGCGAGCAAGCCTTCGCTCGAGATCCACCCCTTGGGCATCGGCGCCAAAGATGATCCGTGTCGCTTGGTCTTCGGCGCGGCGGCGGGGTCGGCGGTCAACGTGACGCTCGTCGACATGGGCGGTCGCATGCGAATGATCGCGGCCGAGCTCGAGGTCGTTGGCGCGAAGGCGCCTATGCCCAAGCTGCCGGTGGCGCACGCCGTGTGGATCCCCAAGCCCGCGTTCAAGCAAGGCTGCGCCGCGTGGATCTTGGCAGGTGGCGCCCATCACGCGGCCTTCAGTCAAGCGCTCAGCCTCGCCCATCTTCGTGATTTTGCCGAGATGATCAGCGTGGAGCTCATCGGCATCGATAGTCACACCGATCTTTCGGCGCTCAAAAACGAGCTGCGGTGGAACGACGCCGCCTTCCAACTGGTACACCGCTAGGAGCGCGTCACGATGACCTCGAAGTATCGCGAGTTGAAGCAAAGGGCTTGGGAGGCCAATCAGGAGATCCCCAAGCGACATCTTGCGATCTACACATTCGGTAACGTCTCGGCCTTCGACCCGCGCGAGGCCGTGTTGGCGATCAAGCCGAGCGGCGTCGAGTATGACAAGCTCGAAGTCGACGACATGGTCATCGTCGATCTCGAAGGCCGAACGGTCGAGGGGCGGCTGCGCCCATCCTCTGACACCAAGACCCACGTCGTTCTCTACCGCAGCTTCCAAGGCCTGGGCGGCATCACGCACACCCATTCGACGTATGCGACGGGTTTTGCGCAGGCGTGCTCGCCCATCCCGCTCTACGGGACTA
>CAYXQW010000394.1:0-3179 GCA_964466695.1 uncultured Bdellovibrionales bacterium | reverse complement strand
GTTACACAGGGCAACATCTCCAAAGAGATGACGCGCGCGCTCGGGAGCGCCCTGGATCGCGAGCTTCAAAAAGCAGGCGCCGTCACCATGTCTGGTCGAGTCACGGCCGAGCAGCTCGGGAGCACCAACTCTCTCGGGCAATGTCAAAAAGATCCGTCTTGCCTCGGGCGCCTCGCCACCACCTTGCGCGCCGAGGCCGTGGTCATCGCCGTAGCCGAGCGCGCGGCGGGCGGCCGTGTTCGTTGCAACGTCAGGCTCGTCTCGAGCACCGGCGCCATCTTGCACGAGGCCAAGCTCGAGCTCGACAAGCCCGCAGAGGCCGACAAAGCCGTGAGCGCGATAGCGCCCGCGCTCGCCCAGAAGATCACGAGCTCCGGTCAAGACCCTGCTCTCGCAACGAACGTCAAGCCCCAAAAAGGGGGAGACGAGCTGGAGCTGACACCGATCGTCGAGAGCGATCCCAACGCTCCCCGTACCCTCCCCGTAACCCCGGTGCCGCCGCCTCCCGAGCGGCGTCATATCCTCGGCTATGCCGGTATCGGCGCGGGCGTAGTCGGCCTCGCGCTCGTGGGTATAGGCATCGGTTACGTGAAATCTTCGCGCGACATCGACGAGCGCCTCGATGACGCGAAAGATAACGAGGACTCGACGACGAGCCAGCTCGAAGCGCGAGATCTCAATGAGCGCTCGGATAAGCACCTGAGCAGAGGCAACACGCTCCTCGTGGTGGGCAGCATCACCGCGGCGGTCGGCGCGGGCCTCGCCGGTTATGACTTCTTCTGGCTGAACCGCGCGAAGACCAGCGTCTCGGTCGGCCCCTCGTCGGCCGCGGTGCAAGTCAACTTCGCGTTCTAGAAATCGCGCTCGCGAGCCTGACGAAGCGCCTCCTCGAACAACGAAGGACCCTCTAAAGGCCGTGCCCCCGTAGGTCGCGGAGGCGGTCCCAAGCCATAGGCGGCAGCGAGGCTAGCCTCTTCGTTACTCGTGCTCGCGCCGCCGAGCTCGGCCTTATCTTCGAGTGCCGGCTCCTCGACCAAGAGGTCGAGCTCCCAACCAGGGGGCGTAGTCGGGCTCGACGGCTCCACGAGCTCTCGTTCGATCTTTGCCTCCTCGATCTCTGGCACCTGCGCGGGCAATTTTTGGGCGACCGTCACCCTTGGGTTCGGAGTAACCGCATGACGCCACTCGTCGGCGAGCACCTCGAAGCCGCGCGCGTCGAGCTCGTCCAAAAAAGAAGGCGAGGCCTGCGGCACCAAGGCCGAAGACAAGAAGCCTTCCCCCGCGGAGAATAAGAAGCGCGGCCTGTAACCCTCGGGCATGAGCACGAGCTCGGCCACCTCGACGACCCGCCATTTGGGCGAAGTCGCAACGACCACCACCAGATCGAGCGCCGACAGCACCTGCAACGTCGAAGACGCCTGCGCGCCGAAGCTCGCCTCGAAGCGCATGAGCGCACGATCGAGGCGACGCGCGTCGATCCAGCCGACCACCCCGCACATCTGGCGCATGACGACACCGAGCTCGGCTGCGGGCAAAGACGGCGCCGCGATCCTGTCGGCGCCATAAGACAGGGCCTCCTCCACGCTCGCGACCTTCGACCAAGTCTGCGGCGCCGCAACTCGATCGTCCCCGATCACCAAAGGACGCGCGCCCCCGGCTACGAACCGAAAGAGGAGCGGCGCGCTCGCCGCCCAAGATCCAGCCACGAGCACGTTGCGCCCGAGCGCCACCGCGGCGTCGAGCGTGCGCGACGCGAGCTTCGAGAGCACACCTTCGCCGATCAAATCGAACGCCCCGCGATCGAGACCAGGCGCGACATGAAGCACGATCTCGGCGCCGACGACCCGCGCGATCGTCCCGTTCGCGAGCACTTCGGCTCCCTGCTTTAGAGCTTCACACGCCGCCTCGTGCTGCGCGACCTCCCAGGCGACCGCCGCCACGGCGCTGCCCGCAGGCCGGTCGAGCACCACCGCTCCCGGTCGCGCCACCACCCGCAACACGTCTCGCCCACAACCAAGCTCGAGCAAAGGGGCCAACAGAGCATGTATCGATTCGCTAACGGTCATGTCTCTATGTCGCATACCGAGGCCAAAACCAAAACCCCGCCGCGCGCTTTCGCCACGGTGATCGCATTCTCGAATCGCTCGCAGGCAAAAACCTTAAGAGCTCTGAAGGCGCCAGCCTTTCGCGCGGCACCGCAGGCGAAGAGGCAAAGCCTTACGCGGCTGCCCTTTTAACCCATGGGATCTTTGGCCAGTCGAAAGCCGCGTACAGCGGAGCCTCTCCGCCGAGAAGCGCAAGTTGCGAAAGGCGAAGCGCCTCCGCCTTCGAGTTTGCGCCTGCGAGATATCGAGAATGCGATTGCCCACGCGCTTTCGCGATCGAGTAAAAAACGCAAAATTCGTGTCGCAAAATGACACACGGACGGCCCAGTTCGCGCCTAATCCATTGTTTTTTAAAGGATGCACTGTTGGCACGCCGCGTGCATCAAGAGGCACCCATGACGCAACTCATACCAGGAGGACTCTTGATGAGAAGCTTGCAGCAACACCTCTTGCGAAGCGCGGTCTTCATCCTGCTCACGACAGGCTTCGCTCCCTGCGCGCGCGCGGCCGATGAGGCCCTTATCGTCATAGATATAAACACCGCGACGCTGCCCGAGCTCATAACGCTCCCGGGGATAGGCCCCGCGCGCGCCAAGGCGATCATCGACTACCGCGCCCGGCGGCCGTTTCGCCGCCCCACCGATCTTCTGCGCATAAAAGGCATCGGCAAAAAGACCTTCGCGCGCGTAAAGCCCCTCGTCACCGTACGCGCCCACGACGGCGAGAGGCCGAGAGCAGCGCCCGTCGCGAGCCGCGCCGGGGGGTGACTCGACAGCGGTGTCGTTGCTATGTCGCTTCATCGAGTGAACTCGCCGAAGGCCGGCCGGGGCCTCGCACGAGGAGAGTTAATCGTGACGTTGTTCATCGCAAGCGTAGCCATAGCGCTCACCGTCTCCGCCCTTTGCTCCCTGCTCGAGGCGACGCTCCTGAGCCTCACGCCCACCCAGGTGGCACAGCTCACGAGCCGCCAGCCGCGCCTCGGTGCTATATGGCAAAGCTTCAAGGGCAACATCGAGCGGCCCATCGCCGTGATCCTCCTCATCAACACGGCGGCGCACACGGTAGGCGCCACGA
>CAYXQW010000393.1:2617-3180 GCA_964466695.1 uncultured Bdellovibrionales bacterium | reverse complement strand
GGCCCGGCCGGCATGTCGCTCGCCGCGCCGTCGGCGTCGGCGGCGACGAGCTGCTTGGCGGCCGTGACCCAGGCGTTGCCGGGACCGAAGATCTTGTCCACCTTTTGCACGGTGGCGGTGCCGTAGGCCAAGGCGGCGATCGCCTGCGCGCCGCCGACCTTGTAGATCGCGGTGATGCCGGTGAGCTCGGCCGCGAGCAGGATGTTCGGGTTTATCGATCCGTCGGGCGAGGGCGGGGTGCACATCACCCGCGTCTCGCAGCCGGCGAGGCGCGCGGGGATCCCCAGCATCAACACCGTCGAGGCGAGGGGGGCGGTGCCGCCCGGGACATACAGGCCGACCCTTGCGATGGGCCGCACCACGCGCTCGCACAGGACGCCGGGCTCGGTCTCGATCGCGAGGTCCGCGCGGCGCTGCGCCGCGTGGAAGCGGGTGATGTTGGCGGCGGCGCGCTCCATGGCGGCCTTGGTCTCGGGCTCGACGGCGGCGAGCGCGGCCTCGATCTCTTCTCGCGAGACCTCGAGGCGGTCGAGGTGAGCGCTGTCGAAGCGCTCCGTGTAGGC
>CAYXQW010000393.1:0-2607 GCA_964466695.1 uncultured Bdellovibrionales bacterium | reverse complement strand
TTTTCCAAAAGAAAAATCTTTTTCCGCAGTTTGACGATGTCGGCCGCGTCTTTGCTCACCGCGTCGTGGGCGAGGGCGGGTCTGCGCAAGACGCGCGCCTTACGGTCTTCGTCGAGCTCTCGCCAAATATAGTGTTTGGTCACCTGATGCTCCTCGGCGTGCGGATCTGGCAGGCGAATAACAGGGGTGGCGCGGATCTTCAATCGCTCAGGGCGACTCGTGCGCGCCGATATCGGGGGCCGCGCCGTTGTAGCTCCCGTAGCCGAGGTCGAGGCCGTGATCGATGAGCCCGCTCTGCGACGTCAAGGCATAGTCGCGGGCGGCGCGGTCGCGGTAGCCCGGCTCTATAAGTAGATCATGGGCCCCGAGCGGGCAGGTGAGGCACTCCGTGATCTGGTTATCGAAGTAGTTATTGAAGTCGAAGAGCGCAAAGCTCTCCGCCCCTCCGGGCGCCTCGACGCCCGCGCCTTCGTTATAGGTGAAGGAGTTATTGGCGACGCTCGTTGTCGCGGCGCTCGTAAGCAGCACGAGCCCCGCCGCCCCGTTGTCGTCGATGGTGTTCGCAAAGACGCTGATGTCGGCGGTGTTGGCGCCGAGGCACACCCCGCCGGAGGTGTTGGCGAAGACGTAGTTTCGCGCGATGAACACCGAGGTGGCGTCGTTGCGCACCGTGATGCCGCAGCCTTGGTGGCCGAAGAAGCGGTTGCCCAAGATCGTGGTCGAGGCCCCCGCGTAGATGCCCGACCTGCCCGCGGCCGCGCCCCCATCGACCTCGTTGCCGGGGCCGAAGGTGTTGTTCGCGATCGCCCACGCGACCCCATCGCCGTTGCCGTGCAGCGAGCAATCTCTGACCTGCGAGTCGCTGCCGCTCTTTACCGACACCGCCGCCACCGGGCAGCCCGTGATCGCAAGGCCGAAGACGGTGATGTCGTCGCCGTCCAAGATCAAACAATCGCTCTGGCTCGTGATGCCCGCGCCGCTCACCACCGCGCCGTCGCTGCCGATGGTGACGGCTGCGCCGATGGTGAGGGGCTTTTCGAGGGTCACCGTCAGCTCCGCGGGTACCCAGACGATCTCGCGCTCGTCTGTCGTGGCCGTGGCGATGACCATTGCGCGCAGGGATCCTTGAGGCGGAGTTACAGGGTCGTCCTCCCCCGTGGTTACGAGGATTATGAGAGGCGGGTCGTCTGGCGGGTCGTCGGGGGTTATGGGCGGATCGTCGGGCTGGGGCTCGGGGTCTTCGGGGTCGTCTGGATCGTCGCAGCCCGCGATGCCTTCGCACGAGGCCACCGCGAGGTAGGCCGCGGGCAGGGTGGCCTTTGCCCCCGAGGGTGCGCGCACCGTGAGCGTGTAGAGGCCGGGGGAAAGGTCCGCCGGGAGCTCGGCGAGGAGCGTGTTTTCGCCGGCGTAGGTGACCTTCGCGAGCGCGGTCTCGCCGAGCCACGCCGCGTAAGTGTCGCGCACGTCGATCTCGTTCGCGACGAAGTCCACCGTGCCTGCGAGCGGGAAGGAGCCGGTCATGCTCGCCGCGTGCGGGACGCCGACCGCGCCCGAGGCGGGGGCGAGAGCTTTGAGCGAGAGCGATATCGCCGCGTCGCGACCGCAGCCCAAGGCGAAGAGCAAGAAGAGCGACCAGCGGCGCATACTATAAATGGTGACGCGAACGCGCGGCCACGGCAAGCGATGAGGAGGCGGAAGGGGGAGATGGCGCGCCCGGAAGGATTTGAACCTTCGGCCTACGGATTCGTAGTCCGGCACTCTATCCAGCTGAGCTACGGGCGCGTGGGGCTTGCTTTTAGCAAGCGCGCACGCCAAAAGTCCAGCGCATTTTTGTCATCTTACACCTGGGCCATCGGACGAACCGTGGCCTCGTGTGCTTAAGGAAACGCCGGGTCTGGTGCTCATCGACGAGCTGGAAGTGCACCTGCACCCGAGCTGGCAACGGCGCGTGGCGACTGATCTCAAACGCACGTTCCCGTCCATTCAATTCGTCTGCACCTCCCACTCGCCGCAGGTCATCGGCGAAGTCAGCCGTGACGAGGTGCGGCTGATGACGCCAGAAGGGATCAAGCGCCCCGCGGTTGCCTATGGAGCGGATTCAAACTGGCTTCTCGATCATGTCATGGAGGGGGCATCCTCCGAGACGACCGAGACGCGCAGACTCGGGCAAGAGATCGAGGATGCGATGGCCGACGGCGATCTTGCGAAGGCGAGCTCGAAGCTGGAGGAGCTGCAAAGCTTGGCCGACGGCGAAACCGGCGAGATCGCCTGCGCTTTCGGGGAGACTGTCGAGTGATTGATCACAAGTTTCTGTTGACAGCATCCACCCCATTTCGAGGGATGCGGTAAATGCGGCTTGGCGCGAGCCATTTCACGACTGCTCGCGCTTGTCCTTACCGTTTGCGTTCTTTGCGGCTTTGCGCGAGCCGCCTCAACGGTGTCTGGTTACGATTTACCGGTCATCCGGCGAGGTTTTTCGCTCACGTCAGCTCTGGATGCCCGTTTTCACGGGCATGACGAGGGTTTTTGATGTCCAGCAAAAGATGTGACCAATCATGAGGCTTTCGCGGGGATGACGAGGCAGGGGGGATGACGATTTTGCGAACG
>CAYXQW010000392.1:0-3192 GCA_964466695.1 uncultured Bdellovibrionales bacterium | reverse complement strand
CGCACGTCGCGGCGCCCCGCGGGCCACTCGTCGGCAAGACCGTGGTGCTCACCGGCGGCCTTATGAGCCTCACGCGCGAGGAGGCGAAGGCGGCGATCGAGCGGCTCGGGGGTAGAGTCACGAGCACGGTCTCGCAGAAGACGGGGCTCGTGGTGGCGGGGGAGGATGCCGGCAGCAAGCTCGGCAAGGCGCGCGCGCATGGGGTCACGGTGATAGACGAGGCGGCGTTCCTGGAACTTTTGCGCCGCGCGGGGGCGTGACGAGCACGGGCGATAACTTTAGGGGTTACAAGGGAGAGCAGCCCAAGACTCCGCGAGGGGGCGAATTTGCTCGAGCAACGCGATGCCCTCCGGGAATGAGCCGAGGTCTGTGCTCGCTCGCGCCACGATCCCCATATAGCCAGCATCGAAATCTATAAAAGGATAGCTACCGTAGGCTCCGGGGCTCGAGTGGAGGTGTCGTGAGGTGCAGTCGAAAGAGCCTTGCGCCTTTGCCGTCGAGCACTCCAGCCAGTTGCCGAGCCCGTAGGCCCAGTCTTCTTGCAAGCGATCCCAGATGGGAGACGCTGCGACGGCGGCGCTTCCCCTCTGGTTTTTAAAAAGCTCGTCCCACGAGCTCGTGGTCAGGAAAGGGCCTCGATCACTCGGCCTTTCGTTTTTGTATAGTGCCCAGAGAAAGGTCAGATAGTCTTCAGCGGTCCAGTGCATGCCCCCGGCGAGGCGAGGGTTGGTCGCGGAGGGGAGATCGAAGGCAGAGCTCACAAAAAGCCCCGTAGTATTTTGGAACTGCGCGAATAGTTGTGCCCATGATGAGTGCGCGGAAGACGTTGTGGCCATGAGGCCGGCGATCTGCAAGTGGTTCGGTGAGTAGTAGAATTCGGTGCCCGCAAGAGCAGGCACGGCGATGACATTTGCATCATAGATGTCGCGAACACAATCGGCGAAGTCGCGGTTGGGTAGGTCAACGCATTGAATGCTGCATGGCGGCGAGCCCAGCGCACACGCCTCCCGACTAAAACCCGAAGTTAAGCTGAGGAGATGGCGCAAGGTCACCGGGTACGCATCGCTCCAGAAACTACCGAGCACGTCGGCCGCATTAGAATCGAGAGACAGTGAGCCGCGGTCGACCTCGGTGAGAATGACGACCGCGGCCACCCATTTCGAGGTGGAGGCCGACTCATAGCTCTGGGATAATGAGGAGCTGCCGCACGCGTGGGTATACTCCCGACCGTCGTCGGCTTTCAGCAAGACCGCAAAATTGGGATCGCTCGTGATAGTCGTGTCCGCCGCCACGGTATCGAGTGTCGCGGACATTTCGCTTTCGAGCTGTGCGGCGAGCTCTTCGCAGCTTGGCTCGTCGGCGCTCGATGCCTTCGCCGGGGCCTCGCTTTTTCCGCAGTGGGCGAGCAGCACGGCGATGAGGGACAATGCCGTCTTGTGAAAGTAGATGCGTAAGGGAGTCATGGCGTGCATCTTTAGGACTATCGCGTATTTGGATCTCTGGCGCCATCGTGCGAGCTTCCCCTGGGCACAAACTCGGCGGTCACGGCGCGAGGCTTTGCCGCGGCGGTCTTTTCGGCGTAAGCAGTAGCTATCAGTCTCACCTCGCTCATCCCGGAGGAGCTCGTGCGTATCACCGCCTCTGCTCGATTTTTCCCCCATCTTCGAACTAGCCTCGTGTGGCTCGCGCTCGGCGCCGCGAGCTGCTCCGCCTTCGGTCCCATGCGCAAGGAGGAGCCGCGCGCCCGCGCCGAGGTGGAAGAGGACGAGGACGCCGGGGTCGAGAGCTTGACGAAGCTCTTGCGCGCCTTCCAGCGCGCGCTCGACGCCAAGGACTTCGCGACCGCGCGCGCGCGGCTCGGCGACATCGAGCTCGCCATGCAAAGCGCTAGCGGCGTCACGCGCGGGCACCCTGACTTCGAGGATCTCGAGCTGCGCGCGAACCAGGCGCGGCCGCGTCTCGATGAAGCCGTCGAGCGCGACCGCATCGCGCGGCGCAACGCGGCCATCGCCGAGCTCATGCGCCGAGGCACGCAGCTCATCGATCGGGGCAAGGTGCTGCTCTCGGAGCTCGCCCGGCGCGTCCCCGAAGGCGAGGACATGGAGAACTTGCAGGAGCTTTCGGCGGACTTTACGCAGATAGAGAAGGAGGGCGCGGACTTCCTCGAGGACACGCGCTACCGTGAGCACGCGGTCGCGCGCGATCAGATGATGATCACCATCATCGGCCGCCGCCGCCAGGCCGAGTGGCAGATGCAGACGAGCGCGGTGGTGGGCACCACCATCGAGCAAGCCGTGACGGCCGTGGGTGAGGCCAAGGCGGCGAAGAGCGCGGCGGAGCAGATCGCGGCCATGCAGCGCGCCTCCGAGGCCTTCAGGGGGTGCATCGCGGCGATCCGCGACGCCGAGGCGCTCGGTGGTTACGAGCCCTCCTCGGTGCTCACCACCAAGCTCGGTACGCTCGCCATCACCGAGACCAAGCGACGCTGTACGGACAACGAGGCCAAGATGCGTGAGCAGACCGGGCGGCTCATTTATCGCGAGCGGGTAGGCGAGGTGGCCAAGCGTGTCGACGCGGCCCTCGTGGCGATCACGCGCGCGACGAGCGCGGCTTCGACGCTCGCGGCGAACGAGACCGCGCTTTCGATGCTGGCCTCGTGTCACAACGAGGTGAGCGCCGCCGTGCGCGGCCCAGGTCACGACCCGGCCGTCGCCTTTACGATCACGCTCGGGCCCAAGTTGAACGGCGAGAAGCTCGCGCGGGCTTGCGAGCAGGCGCGCGCCAAGATCTCGCAGAGCCTCCCAGTATGGCAGTGGCGGCAGGCCTTCGAGACGATGAAGCCCGGCCTCGAGGTGGTGAAGCAGCGTTTTGGCGAGGCGAGCGGCCCCGGGGACGCGGGCTTGCAGATAAAGCGCTGGCAGCTCGTGATCGAGAACCTCGGCTCTTGCGTCGCCAAGGCGCAGGCCTTAGGGCGCGAGCGCAGCGCCGACAAAAGGTACAAGACCGCGACCGTGTTCGGCGAGCTCGATGTCCTCGGGGTCGAGAAGCTCTGCGCCGCGGAGCGCAAGACGGCCGAGGCGCGCCTCGCGCAGGCCGTGGAGGCGCAGAGCATTGAGACCTTCGCCGCGACCTGCAAGGGCGACGAGATCGCGGTGGTGCGGCGCGAGGGCGTGCCGGCGCAGGTGGTGCCCG
>CAYXQW010000391.1:0-3199 GCA_964466695.1 uncultured Bdellovibrionales bacterium | reverse complement strand
GCCCGAGGTGCGCCGCCGCCTGCGCGCCGTCGATGAGCACCGGCACACCGCGCTCGTGCGCGAGGCGCACGAGGTCCGCGACGGGGTTAATCGTGCCGAGCGCGTTCGAGACGTGGGTGACCGCGAAGAGGCGCGTGCGCGCGGTCAAGAGCGCGGGCAGCTCATCTAGCGCGAGCTCGCCGTCGTCGGTGATGGGCAAGACCCGGAGCTTCGCCCCACGCTCCTCGCAGAGCATCTGCCAGGGGACGATGTTGGAGTGATGCTCCATGCCCGAGACCAAGATCTCGTCGCCCTCATGCACGCGCGCGCGACCGAAGGTCTGCGCCACGAGGTTTATCGCCTCGGTGGCGCCGCGCGTAAAAACAATCTCGCGCTCGCTGCCAGCGCCGATATGCCCTTGCACCGCGCGACGAGCGGCCTCGAAGCTCGCGGTCGCCCGCGCCGACAAGGCGTGCACGGCGCGGTGCACGTTGGCGTTGTCGTGCTCGTAATAGCGCTTGATGGCCTCGATCACGGCGACGGGCTTCTGCGTGGTGGCCGCATTGTCGAGATAGGCGAGCGCGTGCCCGTGCACCTCTTGCCGCAAGATCGGAAAGTCAGCTCGCCACCTGTCCACCAGCGAGACCTCAAAGAACGCAGCAGCATTGGTCATCACACGACCTCCTCTCGCTCGCTCATAGACCCTAAAACGAGCGCCGCCCGCAGAGCGCCGGCGAGCGCGGCCTCCGGCAGCTTCATCAGCACCTCGTCGACGAAGGCGCGGGTGAGGATGCCGCGCGCCTTGGCGCGACCTATCCCGCGCGAGCGAAGATAAAACAGCGCCTCCTCGTCGAGGCTCCCTACCGAGGCGCCGTGCGCGCACTCGACGTCGTCGGCGTAGATCTCGAGCTCGGGCCGGGTGTTTACCCGCGCGTCGTCAGAGAGCAGGAGATTACCGTTGCTCTGGCGAGCCGAGGTTTTGTCCGCCCCCTCGGCGACGACCACCCTCCCCGTCCAGACCCCGCGCCCGTGATCCTCGATCACCCCCTTGTAGATCTGGCGGCTCGTGGTGTGCGGCGCGCGGTGCTCGATGCGCGTGAAACAATCGAGGTGCTGCTCGCCGCGCGGCAGATAGAGGCCGTTGGCCACGCATGAGGCCTTAGGCTCACAGAGCACGATCGAGGTCTCGAGCCGCGCGAGGCGCGCGCGCTCGGCGATGATATGTGACTCGAGCTTGGCGTCGCGCTCCACCCTCGCTGCGAGCGCGCTGTGATGAAGGGCCCCCTCGCCCTCCTCGACGAGCCGCGTGTGTTTAACCTCGGCGCCGTCGCGCACCAAGACCTCGGTGACCGCGCTCGTAAAAGACGCGCCGAGATCATCGCCCACGAAGTGCTCGACCAGCGCGAGGCGCGAGCCCTCGGCGGCGAGCACGAGGTTACGCGTGAGCCTGGCCTCGTTGTCTCCCGGCGCCGCCGCGCAGACGACATGGAGAGATCCACCGAGATCGGCGCCGCGCTCGGCCAGCACCACGAAGCCATCGTCGAAGAGCGCTTGGTTCAGCGCCAAAAGCCCGTGCGTGCTCGCCGACGCGATTTGCCCGAGCCATGGCTCTATGAGCTCTTGGTGCTCGACTAGCGCCTGGCGAAGCCCGAGCACCCTCACCCCGCGACCGACCCCCAAGAGCCGTGAGGACGCGTGATCGATCACGCCGTTGGCGATCACCAGGCGAGGTCCCGCGAGCACCTCCGCTGGCAAGAGGCGCGAGCTCGTGGTCGCCGCGCGCGCCTTGGCGCGGACGAACGGCACCTTAGCGAAGGCCTCGAGGCTCGTGTATTTCCAGTCCTCGTCGCGCGTCCCTGGGAGCCCGCGCTCCGCGAAGACCTCGCGGCCACGCGCGCGCAAGCTCTCGACGAAGGCGAGGCCGCGACCCGCGAGACAGGCCTCGTCTATGACCTTCGCGAAATGACGCCGAGCGTCGGTCATGAAGGACTCTCCGCGGTCGCCGGCGCTTGTTCGAGCCAGCGGTAGCCACGCTCTTCGAGATCGAGCGCGAGCTCCTTGCCCCCCGACTTGACGAGCCGCCCGCCGAGCAGCACGTGGGTGCGATCGGGTACGAGGTACTCGAGCAGCCGCTGGTAGTGAGTGATGACGAGCAGGGATCGCGTAGGCGAGCGCAAGGCATTCACCCCCGCGGCCACGACGCGCAAGGCGTCGATGTCGAGTTCGTTGTCGGTCTCGTCGAGGATGGCGAGCTTCGGCTCGAGCAGCGCGAGCTGGAGGATCTCGTTGCGCTTCTTCTCGCCGCCCGAGAACCCCTCGTTGACCGAGCGCTCGAGGAGCTGGTCGCTCATCTGCACGAGCTCGAGCTTGCTTTGCAAAAGCTCGCGAAAATCCATCGCGTCGAGCTCGGTCTCACCTCGGTGCTTGCGCACCGCGTTCAACGCGGTCTTCAAGAAGTAGGAGTTCGAGACCCCGGGGATCTCCACCGGGTACTGGAAAGAGAGGAACAACCCGGCGCGCGCCCGCAGCTCTGCCGGCATCGCGAGCAGGTCGGCGCCGTCGAAGGTCACGCTCCCGCTCGTCACCTCGTAGCCCTCGCGGCCGGCGAGCACGTTCGCGAGCGTGCTCTTGCCCGAGCCGTTCGGCCCCATGATGGCGTGCAGCTCGCCCGGCTTCACCACGAGGTCGATCCCCGCGAGGATGTCCTTGCCGCCGACGCGCGCGCGCAGATCTCTTATCTCAAGCATGTTATTCATCCGACGCTGCCCTCAAGCGAGGTGCCGAGCAGCTTCTGCGCCTCCACGGCGAACTCCATCGGCAGCTCTTGAAACACCTCGCGACAAAATCCATTGACGATCATGTTCACCGCGTCCTCGGTCGACAGCCCGCGCTGCCGGCAATAGAAGATCTGGTCCTCGCTTATCTTGGAGGTGGACGCCTCGTGCTCCACCACCGCCGAGCCATTACGAGCCTCGAGATAAGGGAAGGTGTGCGCCCCGCACTTCTTGCCGATGAGCAGCGAGTCGCACTGCGAACGGTTGCGCGCGCCCCGGGCCTCTTTGCCCATGGTGACGAGCCCGCGGTAGGTCTGCTGGCCGTGCCCGGCCGAGATCCCCTTCGAGACGATGGTGCTCCGCGTGTCCCGGCCGAGGTGGATCATCTTGGTGCCGGTGTCGGCTTGCTGGTGGTTGCTCACCACGGTCACGGAGTAGAACTCGCC
>CAYXQW010000390.1:0-3207 GCA_964466695.1 uncultured Bdellovibrionales bacterium | reverse complement strand
GTGGACGTTGCTTCGGAACAACCGCGACCGGCCGGGAGTAGCCCTGATCTTCGGTGGTCATTACCTGATGGATGCCTACGCCGGCGCCGACGCGACCATCCTCGCCGACTACACCATCAGCCGCATCACACCGTTCCTCGGCTTCGACACCAAGCTCGACTTCACCGACCCGGAGGTCGACTTCAAGTGCGGCTTGCTCATGGGCATCCGCATCGCGCTCGTCACCAACGTGGCCTGGTTCGTCGAGGGCGGCGTCGGCTTTACGGGCTCGCCGCGCAATCACTTCATCTCCACCGGCCCCAAGATCACGATCTAGCTCGCGCATGCTGCTCGCGATCGACGTCGGCAACACGCAGACCGTCTTCGGGGTCTACGATGGCGAGGAGCTCGTATGTCACCTCAGGCTCTCCACCGACCGTAATCGCACGACCGACGAGTACGCCGTGCAGGTGCGGTCGCTGCTCGCCGAGCGCGACCTCTCCTTTGCGAAGATGCGCGCCGCGGTGCTCGCGAGCGTGGTGCCGCCGCTCACGCGCAGCTTCGTTAGGCTCTGCGAGACGCGGCTCGGCGCGCCGCCGCTCGTGGTGGGGCCCGGCATCAAGACGGGCATGCCGGTGTTATATGAGAACCCGCGCGAGGTCGGCGCCGACAGGATCGTCAACGCCGTCGCGGGCTACGAGCTCTATCGCACCGCGCCCGGCGGGCCTCTCGGGGTGATCGTCGTCGACTTCGGCACCGCCACGACCTTCGACGTCATCTCGCCGCGCGGCGAGTACTTAGGCGGCGCTATCTCGCCCGGGGTCGGGATCGCGACGGAGGCTTTGTTCCAGCGCGCCTCAAAGTTGCCGCGCATAGAGCTCGGCATCCCGCCCTCGGCCGTGGGCAAGAACACGGTGACGAGCATGCAGGCGGGGATCTTGTTCGGCTACGCGGGGCTCGTAGACGGCATGGTCGCGCGCATGATGGGCGAGCTCGATTTTACGCCCAGGGTGATCGCCACGGGAGGCCTCGCGCGGCTCATCGCGGCGCACACCCGCGCGGTCGAGCGCTGCGAAGACCACCTTACGCTCTTCGGCCTGCGCCTCTTGTGGGCGCGCAATCAAAAAGAAGGCGCCGTATGAGCATCGACGAGCTTCGGCGGAGCCTGAAGGACGAGCACGCGCGACACCTCGACCCCCAAAGCCCCAAGCCCGCGCGTCTTTTGGCGGCGAAGGGCGTGCTGCCGCTCCCGCCCCGCGAGCTCGTCATCGTGCTCGCGGGTCTGTGCCTCGCTGACGACGAGGAGGTGGCGCAGGCGGCCGCAGGGACGCTCGGCAAGTTGCCGGCCAAGGTGCTCGAGGGCGCGCTCACCGCGGGGCTCCCGCCGTCGGCCCTCGGCGCGCTCGCGCCCTTGCTCGTCGCGCATGAGCCGCTGCTCTTGCAGCTCGTGCTCGACAAGGACACCCCCGACGAGGTCGTCGCCGAGGTGGCGGCAAAGGCGCCCGCGGCCGTCGTCGAGGCCATCGCCGGCAATCAAGAGCGCTGCCTGCGCTCCTCGGCGATCGTCCACGCCCTCGCCGCGAGCGAGGACCTCCTTTGCTCGAGCCGCGACCGCCTGTTCGATTTCCTCGTCCGCGCGGGCGCGATCTACGAGGATCTCCCCGAGATGGCCGAGGCCATGACGCGGCTCTCACCCGTCGAGCTTGAGCAGGCGGCCGAGAAGGTGGCGCTGCCGCCGGCCGCGAGCATGTTGCTACAAGAGGACGCGGAGGTAGACGCGCGCGCCGAGGCCGCCGCCCGCGCGCTCGAGGAGAAGGACGAGGTCAAGGCTCGCATCCCCACGCTCAAGCTCATCAACTCGCTCAACGTCGCGCAGCGCGTGGCGCTAGCCTTCAAGGGCAACAAGGAGGCGCGGACCATCTTGATGCGCGACGCGAACCGCTTGGTCGCGAGCGCCACGATCCGCAACCCGCGCATCACCGAGCAAGAGGTCGTCGCGGCGGCCCAGAGCCGCACTGTCTGCGACGAGGTGGTGAGGATCATCGGCAGCTCCAAGGATCTCTTGCGCGCCTACGGTGTCAAGGCCGCCCTCGTCAACAACCCGAAGACGCCGCTGCCCACCGCCATGCGCCTGCTCACCTTGCTCCGCGAGGCCGACGTGCGCGCCGTCGCCAAGAGCAAAAACGTCACCGCGGCCGTCGCCAACCAGGCGCGGCGCATGTTGGCGCAGAAGAAATAATTCACGCGTGGAATTGGCCGGTGGCGCGGCTCAGCATGCGCGCGTGCTGTTGCAAGGAAGACAGCGCCGCTTCGAGCTCGCGCACCGCGGTGTCTTGCCCGAGCGTAACCTCGCGGATGGCCTCGATGGCCTTGAGCACGTGCTCGGCGCCGAGGGCCTGCTCCTTTTGCGACTGCGTTAAGGTCTTTACCATGCGGCTGATGTTCTCGACCGAGTGGGCTGTCTGGCCGGCGCCCTTGCGCTGCTCTTCGCTAGCCTGCAGGACCGACTGCGTGAGCGCCTGCATGTTCCCGACCACCTCGCTTATCCGCTCGCTCGAGCGGGCCTGCTCGCGGGCGGCGAGGTTGATGCGCTGGATGCTCTCGGCGATGCGGTGGATGGCCGTGGTCACCTGGCGCGAGGCGCGCGCTTGCTCCACCGTCGAGCTCGCGATGGCCCTAACCATGGTGGTGGCCTGGGCGGTGGCCTCCGAGATCTGAAGCAAGGCCTGCTCGGCGGCGCCGCCCAAGCGGACGCCGTCGGCGATGCTACGCTCGGTCTCCTCGACGGCGCTCACCGCGCGGCTCGACTCTTCCTCGATGCCCTCGATGAGCTTGCGGATCTCCTGGGTGGAGGTCGCGGTGCGGTTCGCGAGCGCCTTGATCTCGTCGGCCACCACGGCGAAGCCGCGGCCGTGCTCACCCGCCTGCGCGGCGATGATGGCGGCGTTCAGGGCGAGCAAGTTGGTCTGCCCGGCGACGGTGTCGATGACCACCACGATGCCGCCGATGTGAGAGAGGCGCGCGCCGAGGCTCTCGATGAGCGTCGCCACCGTGGCCGACGATTGCCGGATGCGATCGATGCCGGCGATGGTCTGCTTGATCGCGTGCACGCCGTCGACCGAGTTCTCGGCGGCGTTGCTCGAGAGCTTGGTCGTCTCCGAGGCGTTCGCCTCCACCTCGCCGATCGCCGCGTCCATCTCGCTCATCGACACCGAGGTCGACTCCACT
>CAYXQW010000389.1:0-3241 GCA_964466695.1 uncultured Bdellovibrionales bacterium | reverse complement strand
CGGCCACCACGTTCTTCGCCATGTAACGCGCCATATAGGTCGCCGAGCGATCGACTTTCGAGGGGTCCTTGCCGCTGAAGGCCCCGCCGCCGTGCCGGCCCATGCCGCCGTAGGTGTCGACGATGATCTTGCGCCCCGTAACGCCGGCGTCGCCCATGGGGCCGCCCACCACGAAGCGCCCCGTGGGGTTTACGAGGTACTTCACCTTGCCCGAACGGAGCTTGGCCGGGATCACCGGCTCGATGACCTCGGCGATCACCGCGTCGCGCAAGGTCTTCGGCTTGACGCTCGCCGCGTGCTGCGTGGAGATGACCACGGTGTCGACGCGCACCGGGCGGCCGTCGCGGTACTCGATGGTCACCTGGCTCTTGCCGTCGGGGCGAAGAAAATCGAGTCGCCCCTTCTTGCGCACCTCGCTCAAACGACGCACGAGCTTGTGCGCGTAGGTGATCGGCGCCGGCATGAGCTCGGGCGTCTCGTCGCAGGCGTAGCCGAACATCATGCCTTGATCCCCGGCGCCTTGCTCGCGCGTGCGCGTCGCGTCTACCCCCATCGCGATGTCGGGGGACTGCTTCTCGATCGCGGAGAGCACGGCGCACGTCTCCCAGTCGAAGCCCATCGCGCTCGAGTTGTAGCCAATGTCGCGGATGGTGCGCCGCACGACGAGCGGCATGTCGGCGTAGCCCGTGGTGGTGATCTCACCCGCGAGCATGGCCATACCCGTCTTGACGAGGGTCTCGCACGCCACGCGCGCGCGCGGGTCTTGACGCAAGAGCTCGTCGAGCACGGCGTCGGAGATCTGATCGGCGACCTTGTCGGGGTGACCCTCGGTCACCGACTCGGAGGTGAAGAGAAAATCGCGTTCCATTGAAGTTGCGGCCTCTCGCATGAGGAAAGGCTCGCAATTAGTGCGCGCGCGGAGGCGTTGTCAACCGAGCCGCGCGGCGAAGCTCGCGCGCAGCCGCTCGAGCTCGGCCACCGCGCCTTCGAGCTCGGCCGCGTTTTGCCGAGCCCGCCCAGCCTTGGCGATCACCAAATCGAGATCGCGCAGCGCAGCGCCGTCGCGCGCGCGCAAGGCCCCCACGGTCTGCTCGAAAGTCGAAAAGAAGGCGCGCAGCTCGTCGTGCTTGCGCAACGGCCGCAAGTCCGGGTAGCGACCCTCGACGATCTCGCCGAGATAACGGGCCATGACGTACAAGGGGCCGCTCACCCGATGCGTGATGACGAGCCCGAAGAGCACGAGCGCGAAGGCCATGGCCACGATGAGGACCACGAGGTAGAGGAAGAAGAGCTGGTTGCCGCGCATGACCTGCTGCTGCATCACGAGGTCGCCCTCGAGCTCGAGCAGCCGCGCGTTGTCGGCGTACGCGCGGTAGAGCATCATACCCATGACACAGGTAATACCGACCCCGATGGCCGTGATGATCAGCGTGTACTTCCACTGGAAGCGCGCGTCCACGATGGGGACGAGGCGGCGCTTGTAGGGCTTGGTGTCTCTCGACACAGGCGCAGAGGAGGTCATCGCTCGCCCCCCTTCTTCTCCTCGAGGTGACTTGCGATGAACGCCTCGAGCTGGCGCATCTCGCCGACCCCTATCTGCATGAGGCGCACGCCCATGCCGTGCTGTCCGCCAGCGCGCGCAGGCTCGGTCTTGGTCGACCAGACCACGAGGCCGCGGCACCTGACCATGCCGTCCGGCACGTTGAACTCGAGATCGAACTCGTTGCCGAAGCCGAGCGGGTCCTCCATCTCGATGAACACGCCCCCGAGGCTCAGGTTCGAGATGCGCCCGGTGACGTGGGTGCGGCCGTCGGGAAGGTGCACCCTCGCTTCGATGCGTGTCTGCACGCGCGGGTGGGCACGCTTGGGTTGCTTCTCCACTTGGATTCTCCCTATGTGGGCTGACGAACTCAGGAAATTTATAGTACCAAGCCTTTGCGCGAACAACCAGCCCGAGTGCGGCCGGGGCGCGGATCTCTGCAGTAGGGTCTGGATTCCGTAGGGGCCTCGGTTGCGCAGGCGTTCTTGGAGAGCGCATACGAGCTGGCGCGCTACGCATCCGCGGATCTCAAAGACGACGAGACCGAAGTTGACGCCGAGCGCGACGCCGTGGCCGCCGCCGCCGCGGTTGGAGGAGCGTGTTGGGTCCGCTGTCATTGAAACGACGCTACTCATACTGCGAGCCATGCGACTGCGGTGTCGCGCCAGCGCAGCATGCACTCGGGCTTCCCGACGGCGAGTTCACTGCTCGCTTCGAGGAGATCTGCACAATGATGGCGACGACCGTGCCTCACGGCATGGCCACCAACCTCGTGGAGAAGCTTTGTGGCATTGATGTCAGCATCAAGGCGATGGAGGACATGACCGAACGCCGTGGAGCCAAAGTGCTTCAACAGGACGCGGCGGAGTCTCATCAGCACGAGCCCTATGACGCCAAAGGGCTGCCTCTTCTGCCGCCGATCGCCGCAGACAGCGACGCGCCAAAGAGCAAAAAGCGCGTGGCTGCAAGGCGCGGCGTTACCGTATCGTCGGTCGCGAGGTGAAGAATGCCGTGCTCTACGACGGCAAAGACTGCGCCGCCGAAGGCCCCTCCCGCGGCTGCCTCCTCGAGAAAACGTACGTCTCTCACCTTGGCGACTGGGCGGCATTCGCCTTGTTGCTCTGGGTCGCGCTGCTCCGCAAGCGCTTCGACGGGGCCAAGCTGCTCATCATCCTCAGCGATGGCTCTGACTGGATTCGGTCGCGGGCCGCGTGGCTGCCCATCCAGACCTTCCTCATCCTCTACCTCTACCACGTCGAGCATCGGATCTTCGAGGTCGCCCATGCCGTCTTTGGCGAGCACACCCGCATGAAGTACCACGAGTACCGAGCCCGCGGACTGCGCGTGAGCAGCGCTGCTGTCGAGAGCGCCAACTTCCACGTGAGCGGCACGCGGTTGAAACTGCAAGGCAGGCGGTGGAGTGCCGAGGGCGCCGCGCAAATGGCGGTGCTCCGCACCGACCTGTTCAATGGTCAGTGGGAGGAGCGTACGCGGCGATTGCTAGCCGGTTGACCCCGATCCCAGGAAATCGCGCCCTGTGCGGCCGCGCTCGCCGGTGTGCTCGCGTGGTGTTGCTGGTTCATGTAGCAACTTCTCTCCTCACGCGCAGATAATACGTAATGAGCGACAATGGACTCACTTCTAGACTCGACTTGAGCACTTTTGGAGCCACGGGGCGCCTGTCGTGCTTGCTGCGCTGCG
>CAYXQW010000388.1:0-3263 GCA_964466695.1 uncultured Bdellovibrionales bacterium | reverse complement strand
ACTCCGCCCGCCATCAGCGACTTGCCGAGCGCGCCGCAGTTGATGGCGAGGAAAGGCTGCGCCGCCCGCGCGCTCAACGCGGCCACGAGTCGCGCGACCACCTCCTTGCCGGTCCCGGTGTCGCCGGTGATGAGCACCGGAGCGTTGCACGCCGCGATCCGCCTTGTCCGCTCGCGGAGCTCGGCCATCACCCGCCCCGAGCCGATGAGCGGCTTGGTCTTGTCGCTGACGCGCGGCCTCGCGTCGGTGTTTTCGCCTTCGGTATGCACCATGATGACGGTGCGGCCCAACCGAAGCTGCACTCCGGCCGGCACCTCGCCCTCGCGGACCTTGCGCTCACCGACGAAGACGCCGTTACGGCTGCCGAGATCACGCACGATCACACGACCATCGACGAACATCACCCGCGCGTGGAAGGCCGAGACATAAGGGTCTTTGAGCACTATGCCGTTCGCGGGGTCGGTGCCCACATCGAGGCCGACAGCGTCCAAGGGGAAGCTCTCGCCGGCCTTCGCCTCGGGCACCGTGAGCCACGCGCGCAGAGTCTGTGCGCCGGTGGTGGTCAACGTGCGGGTCTGCCCGCCGGAGGAGGCCGCCTCGGGCTCGCGCTCGAAGCACACCGTCGCCACCACCCGGCCGAGCCGCACGACATCTCCGTCGCCGAGGCGTAGCTCGCCCGTGACCACCCCCGCGCCCACGGGCGTGCCCTCAGGGTCTCGATTTATCAACGTGAGGGTGTCGCCATCGCGGCGCAGCAAGGCCTGCACGGGGGCCACCTCGGCGTCGGGGATACAAATATCGCACTCGGGGTTGCGACCGATCACGGCGAGACCCTCGTCACACGCGCGCCACATCACCACATGGCCGCCGTTGGACAGAAGGATCCCGATAGTTATCCGATTCTCCCGAGCCATCCCGGGTCTTTTAGTCACGAGCTCGATTGGCGCACAAGCCCGCGCGCAGCGTGGGAGAAGCGAACGAGCCCACGAGCGGCAGGTGGATGAACCCTTGCGGGTCTTTCTTGAGTCGCACCATCGCGAGCTGCATCGCCGCCCCCATCTTGGGGTTTTGCTGGAGGTAGGTATCGGACGCGCGAAGCTGCAAACAAAGCTCGAGCGTGCTCGACGCGAGCTCGGGCTTGATCGCAACCGACCCGGAGAGCTTCGCCTGTATCGCGCCGCCTTCCTGTTTATACGAGACCACCTTCACCTTGCCGTTATCCACCGCGACCTCGAGGTGCAAGGTGCCGAGCTCGGTGGCGGGCAACGAGACCCCCTCGATCATCCCCGGGCCCAGCCGCAGGCGGCTCACGCTCATGGTGCCGCCCCCGGAGGCCAAAGAGCAGTCGAGCGCGCGGGCCTCAGGCCTCGCAGATCGACAACGAGCCTCGACGTCGGCCGTCAAGAGCCCCGAGAGCGGCAGGCCGAGGAGCGTGGGCAGCGCCGCCGAAGAGGCGAGCTCGAGCTCGTCGAGCTCGAGCTCGACCGCGAGATCGCCCGGCGAGCCGCGCGTCACCCACGCCTCGACGGTGCCTCGCCCGATATCAGCCGCGAGGTAGCCCGACACCCGCAGCAAGAGCAAGGGCAACAGCCTGAGCCGAGCGCGCAAGGCGTCTACCCGTACGTCGAGCGGCCGCTCGCCCGCGCGCGCGGCGCGCAGGTGCACGTCGCGCGCCGAAAACCCCGAGAGCCAGTAAGGAGAGAGCTCGGCGAAGCTCAACGCCAGGCGGTTGTCGGTGCTCACCCGCACCTCGTGCGCGAGCCGCTGCCCGACCGCCTCGGTGGGGAAGGTCCAATACAAGCTCAAAACGAGCGCCGCGACGGCGAAAGCCCCGTAGCCCAGATACATCAACGCCTTGCGACCGCCCATGTTTCCTTCCGCGCTCATGGTGTCTTGAGCCGATAGGTCGTCGCCGTCAGCTCGACGTCCGCGGCGTCCTTACGAAAGGGTCGACTGAGCTTCAAGCGACGGATCACGAGCAGCCCAGGCGCGGTCTCGAGCCGCGAGAGGAAGCTCTCGAGCCTGTCGGCCGAGACGTTGGTCGCCCGCAGCTCCACCCGCGACTCCACGATCCCCTCGGCGTTCGGCGCGCTGTCCTCGGGGCGTAGCTGACCTATCACCACCCCGCACTGGCGCGCGATGTCCTCTACCAACGACACCAGCCGCACGTTGGTGCGCCCGAGCTCCCGCAGCCGCGCGCGGCGCTCCGCCTCGCGCGCGCGATACTCTCCTTGCAAGGTGAGGAGCTGCGTGAGCTGGTCGGTCTTCACCCGCACGCGGTGCTCAGCGGCGCCGATCGCGCTCGTGACCAATAGGCCCGTGACAGACAGCAACAGCACCACGACGAAGGCGCCCGCGGCAAGCACGAGGAGCCGCTCGCGCTCGGTCAGCCGCGCGAACGCCAGGTGGGCCGCGCGGTATTGGGCAGCGAGCTTGTCTTTGAGCTCACTCATCTTTGTCTCCTGCTATCGCCCCGCCGGCGCGCGCGCCGCTCGCGCCCGGGATCACTCCCAGAGGACACCCGACCTTCACCGTGAGGTTGAACTCCACCCGACTACCGTCGCGCGTCTTGCGCTGCTTGCCGACGTCCACCTCTTGTACGCAGGCGTCCCGCCTGAGGCTCTCGGCGAGCTGCTCGGTGCTCTCGAAGCTCGCCGCCTCGCCCTTGCCCGTGATGCGGTCAGGCTCGCTCGCGCGGCCATCGACGCGCAGCTCCAGATCCTCGAAGGTGACGTCGATGTCGCGACCTATCGCCTTCGACATCATCTCGAGCAGGACGGCGGCGGAGTAGGAGGGGATCACGACCCCGTCACCTGCCCCGGGGGCCTGCCGCATGGTCGCGAGGGCCGCCGCGGGGTCGCAGATCTCACGGCCGACGATCTTCTTGGTCGCGGCGCAAAACCCCGCGTCGATCCGCCGCTCCTCCGCCGCCAGCATCGTATAACGCACCACCGCGCCCGCGATCGCCAGCGAGATGACGACCGCCAACCCGATAGCGAGGCGCTTCACCTGACCGCGGTAGAGCTGCAAGTCACCCTGATAAGCCAAGTCGCCCCGGCGAAAGTCGAGCGGCGTCGCCTGCCCATGGCGCGCCACGGCGATCGCCAACCCCAAGGCCACCGCGAGCTCTGGCGGCACAGGCAACGAGACCGCGGGCGAGGCGAGGCTCGCCGTGGCCGCCCCGCCCTTACGCGCTTTGCGCCAGCGCTCACCGAGGCGCGCGACGAGCTCGAAGACGGGGCCTTCATCGACCGCCGCGGTAG
>CAYXQW010000387.1:0-3269 GCA_964466695.1 uncultured Bdellovibrionales bacterium | reverse complement strand
AGCAAGCGGAAGAAACATAAGCGCGCATGAAAAGGAACGGTATCAACCATGTTTTGTCCGGAGTGTCGTGCTGAGTATCGTGAGGGTTTCGTCAGGTGCGGCTCTTGCAATGTCGATCTGGTGCCCGAGCTACCTCCCGAGGACACCTTCGCCTCTGTCGATGCGATGGCCAAGGCTCTCGCGACGAAGGAGCTCCAGGCCATCATGGTCGGCAGCCACGTCGATCTCGGCGAGGTGCAGCGCTTCCTTTCGAGCAAGCGCCTGGCGAGCGTGATGGCCGGCGAGCCCGATCTCGAGCGACCGATCGAGGCGCCGGTGCACAATCGACTCTTCCTCATGGTGGCGGCGGGCGAGCTCGAGCGCGCGCGGGATCTCATCCACCACCGTTGGCGCGAGGGCGCGATCGCCGAGGGGTTGATGCTCTCCGAAGCTCCCGTGAACGTTGGCCAGTGCCCGGCCTGCGGCGCCGAGGTCCCGCTCGACGCCAAGGTGTGTCCCGAGTGCGAGCTCTACCTCGGCGAGGGGTAATACCGGTCGCGCTCTGCCGTTTTTTTGAGCCCTCTGTCGCTTGTGAGTAGCATGCCGCGAAGGTGAAGGCGCGAGCTCTCATATTGTTGTTGGTCCTCGGTCTCGCGCCGCAGCGCGCGCTTGGACAGAAGGACGAGGCGGCCGAGGCCTACGAGAGCGCACGGCGCTACTTCTTCATCCTCAAGACCGACCCGCAGAAGCAGCGCTTTCGGCACCACTGGCACAAGGCCATCGCGGGCTTTCAGGCCGTGGCGGCGCGTTACCCCAAGAGCCCCCAGGCGGCCTCGGCTTTGTATACTGTCGCCGAGCTCTGGCGGGGTCTTTATCGAATATCGCGCCTCGCGGATGACCTCGAGCAAGCCGAGAGCGCCTACGCGCTCGTCGGTCAGAACCACGCCGCGACCTCGCTGGCCGATGATGCCTTGTGGCATCGCGTGAAGATCGCGAACGAGGTGCGGGGAGACAAGGCCACCGCGGCCACGCTGTGCAAGCGGTTGCTCGCGACCTATCCGAGCTCCGACTCGGCCAAGGAGGCGCGAAGCCTGTGGCCCAAGCTCGCGGGAGCTCTGCCGCAGCAGGAGAAGCTGGCCGAGGCGGAGGCGGCGCAGCCGGCGGTGGGGCGTAGCGCCGAAGGGCAAAGGCGGCCTGCCATCACCGAGGTCAAGCACTGGAGCAACGACGAGTACTCCCGCGTGGTCTTGTACCTCGACGGCGTGGCGCGGGCGCGCAAAGAGTCCGCGGGTGCGGTCGATGAGGTGGTGGTGCGTCTGCGAGGAGTTTCGGCGCCGTCAAAGCTCCAAGGGATCGGTGATGTGCACGATGACCTCTTGCAAAAGGCCGAGCTCGAGGTCGATGGCGATGATACGCGTGTGGTGCTTCATCTCGTGCGGGCAGCCGAGTCTCGTCTCTCGGTGCTCGAGAGCCCTTATCGCGTGGTCATAGACGCCTTTACCGCCGAGCGACCACCGACTCGGAGTCGTTTATCGCGCCGCCCGCGCGTGGTCATCGATCCTGGTCACGGTGGTGCCGACGGTGGCGCGCGCGCCAAGAGCGGGCTTGCGGAGAAGGAGGTCACCCTGGGGATAGCCCGCGAGCTCTCGGCGATCTTGGAGAAGCAGCAGATAGACGTGATCTTGACGCGCGATCGCGATCGCTACGTAGGCCTCGAGGAGCGCACGGCTATCGCCAACCGCGCCGAGGCCGACCTCTTCGTCTCGCTGCATGTAAACGCGCACAAGCAGCCCGGCGTGCGCGGCCTCGAGACCTACTACTTAGACACCACCGACGACAGATACGCGCTGCGCCTGGCCGCGCGCGAGAACGCGACGCTCGAGGAGCGCGCGAGCGAGGTGCAGCTCGTGCTCGCCGATCTGGCCACGAAGGCCAACACCGAGGAGTCGCGCGCGCTCGCTCAGGCCGTCCAGCGCGAGCTGGTCGCAAAGCTCGCTCCTTTGAACCCCGGGCAGCGCGACCTCGGGGTGAAGGGATCTTTGTTCTATGTCTTGCTCGGCGCGCGCATGCCCGCGGTCCTGGTCGAGACCTCGTTCTTGTCCAACCCCAAGGAGGCCGCGTTGCTCGGCACCAAGGCTTATCGCCACGCGACCGCCGCGGCGATCGCGCGCGGGATCAAGAGTCGCTTGGACGGACCGCTCCTGCTCGCCCGGCCGTGAGGTGGTATGGGCCAGATCAGGCTTTCTGATAGGTAAAGAACATGACGGAAGATCCAGCAGTCGAAGCGGGGAGCTCGGGCGAGGTCGATGCTGCGCGCGAGCAGCTCCGCGGTCGGTGTGAGCACGCGATCGTCGAGGCACAAGAGCGCGCCCGACAGCTCGCGGAGCTTCTAGCCACGCTCGATGATCCCGCGTGCGACGTGCGAGCCTTGGAGGTGCGTTTGCGGCAGCTCGGCGCCGAGCGTGGTGGCGGTGCGGGGTCCTTGCGGGCTGGGCGCACCACGATCGGTCTTGGCAAAAAAGAGCCGGTGGTCACCGCGAGCAGGGCGAGCGGTTGTGTCCGCACGGCTACGCTCGGCGCGCTCGTGGAGGCGTCCTTGGCGCGCGTTATGCAACTCGTTGCCCAGAGGGTGAGCGGGATCTTGCTGGCCGCGCCCGTAGGTTTGGGCCTCGAGCTCGAGAAGATCGAGGTCGACTTGCTCTGTAGCCTCTATCGCGCTTGCAAGACCTACGCCGCCGACTTGCCTCGAGATCCGGTCTTGCTCGCGGAGATAAACGAGCAGCTTACGCACGCACAGGCGGACATCGGCTACCTCGAGCTTGGCGGCCAGGAGCGAGCGCGAGCCCTTGCCGTGCATGTGCGTGGGCTACAGAGCCGTCTTTTGGCGCTCGGAGGCGAGGAGCACGCGGGCGCGAAGCTCGAGCTCATCCCCGAGGACATGGAAGGCGAAGAGCTCGCGCAGACGCTCGACCACGCCTTTACCGCTTTGACATGCGCGATAAACGCGCGCTTCCCGCGGACGAACGAGATGGTGCTCGAGGCTCTGGTCCGCAAAGCCTGCGAGCTGCGATGAGGACGAAGCAGGGCTACTTGGCGAGCTTGTTGTAAGCCAAGGTGAGACGAGAGACGCGTCGAGCTGCGGCACGGGCGTGCAGCACGCCCTTCGAGGCGGCGACCTGCAGCTCGCGCGTGGCGCCTTGGAGCTTCTCGGCGGCTTGATCTTTGCCGCCAGCGGTCAAAGCCTCGTTAAAGGCACGCACTTTGCGCTGTAGCTTGTGCTGGATGCCGCT
>CAYXQW010000386.1:0-3278 GCA_964466695.1 uncultured Bdellovibrionales bacterium | reverse complement strand
CTTTACCCGCCATACACATCCCCCGCCAACTTCAACGCCGCCGCGATCACCTGGTGCATATCATAATACTTATACTCCGCCAACCTCCCCACGAAGAGCACGTCTTTCTCGTGGTTTGCGAGGTTGCGATACTTCTCAAACGTGAGCCGGTCGGGCTCTAGGTTTATCGGATAGTATGGCGCATCGTCATCGACGTGGGCATATTCACGTATAATCAAGGTCTCCGACTCGCTGTGCTTGCGCTCGGGGTGAAAGTGGTGCGGTTCGTGGACGCGCGTGTAAGGGGCTTCCGCGTCGGCATAATTCATGACGCTCGTGCCTTGATAGTCAGGGACGCTCATGTGCTCATATTCGAACCGCACTGAGCGCCAGTTGAGGCGCCCAAAAGTATAGTCAAAGTATCGGTCGATAGGCCCGGTGTATACGATTAGCTTGGCCTGCTTGCGCCAATACTCTGGCTCGCTGAAGAAGTCGGTGTTTGTTTGCACTTCGATGCCAGAGAGCATCTTCTCGAAGATGGGGGTGTAGCCGTCGATGGGCATCCCCTGATACTTATCGTTGAAATAGTTGTCGTTGTAGCTTGTGCGTACGGGCAGACGCGTAATGATGCTCGCCGGCAACTCGCGCGGAGAGCAGCCCCACTGCTTGGCCGTGTATTCCTTGACGAAAGCATCGTAGAGGTCCTTCCCTATGAGGGAGATGGCCTTGTCCTCTAGATTTTGGGCCGGCGCGTCGAGCGTGGGCTTGTGCTTCTCGAGGAACCCCGCGACCTCGCTTGGGCGTAAGTTCACGTTGAAGAACTGGTTGATGGTGCCGAGGTTGATCGGCATCGCGTATACCTTGCCTCGATAGGTGGTGAGCACGCGATGCTGATACTGGTTGAATTCGCAGAACTGGTTCACATAGGCCCACACGCGTTGGTCGTTGGTGTGGAATATGTGGGCGCCGTACTGCTCCACGTGTGCCCCGGTGCGCTCGTCAATATACGAATAGCAGTTGCCGCCGATGTGAGGGCGCTTCTCCAATACCAGCACCCGTTGGTCGGCGCGCGTGGCGCGCTCGGCGAAGACCGCACCCGAGAATCCACTTCCAATCACCAAGACGTCATACTTCATGGTCGTTGCCCTGTTGCCATTTGGTGGTCATGTGAATCATCCCCGTTCGGTTTTGCTCAATAGTGGAAGAATCGAGCCGCGCCGCATCCGTCCAGCAGTTGATGGGTTCCTGCTTTTCGCTCGCAATCTCGGCATCTACACGGATGTTCTGCCCTACCATGGCATTCGTGGCGAACTCGCAGCGAGCGCGGCCGTGCCGCCCGACCGACAGCTCGGCTTGGCCGAGCGTTGTCTCGCAACCAAACAGGTACTGTCCGCTCGGCGAGACGAAGGAGAGGTTTAGCGAGGCAAGGCTCACCGCCTGTCGCACCTCATATTCGACCTCCACCGAGAAGGGTGCACCGGCCGTGAGTACAAAGCGCTCGGCACCTCCTGCGTCGCGCACGGTTAGCCTGGTGATCTCGATACGGTTGTCGCCCCAGCGTTTGGGCTGGGGCGCTGTGGGTGACAAGGCAGATGGGCCCGCGTGCTGTGCGGCCGCGCTTTTCGTGTTCTCGAGTTCCATGATGTGCCGGCGGTATGCGGTGACGACGTCTTGTGGTTCCCCCACGGCGGCCACTCGTGCACAGTCGAGCCAAAGTGCTCGGTTGCACCAAGACAGCACGGTGTTCAAGTTGTGCGTGACGAAGACAATCGCGATGGCGCGCTGTTTGAACTCGTCAAGCTTGGCCTTGCACTTGTGTTGAAACTCTTCGTCGCCGACAGCCAAGACCTCGTCGATGATCAGGATCTCGGGGGCGACATTGACCGCGACCGAGAACGCGAGCCGCATATACATACCGCTCGAATAGGTTCGCACCGGCGCGTCGATGAAGTCGCTGATGCCGGAAAACTCAATGATTTCGGCTTCTCGACGCTTGATCTCGCGCCGCGACAGTCCGAGGATCATCCCGTTCATGTAAATATTCTCGCGCCCCGAGAACTCGGGATGAAAACCGGCACCGAGTTCGAGCAAGGCTGCCATGCGCCCATGACTCTCGACGCGGCCACAGGTGGGCCTGTACACACCCGTGAGCAACTTGAGCAGCGTGCTCTTGCCGGCACCGTTGCGCCCGATGATAGCCATCGTTTCCCCGCGCCTAACCTCGAAGCTGACGTCCCTCAAGACCTCTATGGTCCTCTTCGCCATCTCTTCTTGGTATCGTTCTTTGCGCGACAGACGCTGGAGGATCTGGGTTTTGAAGGTGGTATAGCCGCCGCGAACGAACCTCCGTTCAAACCGCTTGGTGACATCGACGCATGAGACGGCGACTTCACTCGATACGGACATCTAGGCAAACTCCGCGAAGCTCTCGCGTCGAGATTCCATGAACCACGATCCCGCGGCGAAGAGCACAAAACCTATCAACGCCGTGCGACCGAGAGAGATGAAATCAGGCCATACGCCGTAGTAGAAGATGCGCTGATACGAGGTGATAACCGGGGCGAACGGATTTGCAAGCAGCGCGACAGTCCGATAGCGCGCGGGGATCTGGTCGGCCGCATATAAGATAGGGGTTAGGAAAAAGGCGAACATCACAACGTTGCCCACGATGTGCTGCAGGTCGCGGAAGGTGACGTTGAGCGAAGCGACGAAGTATACGATGCCGGTGGTCAAAAGAACTTGGGTGAACAAGATGAGCGGGAAGGCGACGACGGAGACTTGATAGTCGATGTGGCTGATGACACCAAATCCCACCATCATGGGGAAAGCGAGGAGATAGTTTGCGTATGCCGCACCGATGATGGTGACGGGGAGTATTTGCGGAGGGAATTTCACCTTAGTGATCAGGTCGCGACGGTTGGAGATCGACGAGGTGCCTATGACGAGCGAGGTGGTGACAGCGTTCCACGGGAGCAGACCCACGAAGAGGAAATACGAGTAGTTCGGCAAGTCGTTCCGCAAGTATACGGAGAATACAACACTGTAGATCACCATTTGCAGGACGGGATTGAGGAACGTCCAGAGGAAACCGAGCACCGACCCGCGATAGCGAATCTTCAGCTCTCGCCCGATGAGGCTGCTGAGCAACGCGCGATACCGGTAAAGTTCACGAAGGTTGGTTACCATACGAGTTGGCTCTCATACTCGCACGACGTCCCTGTTGCAAGTGGCTCTGGCACTTTCGCACGGTGGTCGCAAAGTCTTTTTTTCATCCGTCAGCGGTCAGAGAGGCGGCTATG
>CAYXQW010000385.1:0-3292 GCA_964466695.1 uncultured Bdellovibrionales bacterium | reverse complement strand
AGCGCATCACCTCGACCAACAAGGGCTCGATCACCTCGGTGCAGGCCATCTACGTCCCGGCCGACGATCTCACCGATCCCGCGCCGGCCACGGCCTTCGCGCACCTCGACGCCACCACGGTGCTCTCGCGCGCCATCGTGGAGATCGGTATTTATCCGGCGGTGGATCCCCTCGACTCCACCTCGCGCCTGCTCGACCCGGCGGTGATCGGCGAGGAGCACTACAAGACCGCACGTGAGGTGCAGCAGATCTTGCAGCGCTACAAAGAGCTGCAAGACATCATCGCCGTCCTCGGCATGGAGGAGCTCGGCGACAGCGATAAGCTGGTGGTGGCGCGGGCTCGCCGTATCCAGCGCTTCTTGTCGCAGCCGTTCCACGTGGCCGAGGAGTTCACGGGCTACAAGGGTGTATACGTCGAGCTCGCCGACACCATCCGCGGCTTCGCGGAGATCGTCGCCGGCAAGCACGACGCCTTGCCCGAGCAGGCCTTCTATATGGTTGGCACCATCGAGGAAGCGGTCGCCAAGGCCAAGACCCTGAGCTGATGAGGACCAGATGACCGAGCCGCTCCATGTAAGCTTCGTCACCCCGCATTGCCGCGTCACGTTCGGCGAGGCGACCACGGTGGTGGCGCCGGCGGTGGGCGGTGAGCTCGGCGTCTTGCCGGGGCACGTAACCCTCCTCGCCGAGCTCGTCCCGGGGGTGGTGCGACTTTGCCACGCCGGCACGCGCGCGGAGTGCTTCGCGATCTCGGGGGGCTTCATCGAGGTCGATCGCGATCGTGTCGTCTTGCTCGTGGAGACTGCCGAGCGGCCGGGCGAGATCGACATCACGCGCGCGCGCGCGGCGCTGGCCTCCTCCGAGCGCGCCTTGGCCGCCTTGACCCCGAGCGACGCCGCATATGAAGCCGAGCTCGCGCACGCCGAGCGCGCCAGGGTTCGCCTGCGCGCGGCGGAGCTCGGTGAAGGTTAGGCGCTTGCCGGCTCATCTCGAGCGCGTGATGCTCACAGCCCTCCTCGGGGCGGCCTTTTTCTTGCCGCTCTCCGAGGGCATCGCCGAGGCCGCCTTGCTCTTGGCCCTCGCCGCGGGGCTCGTGATCCATAAACCATGGCGATACGCGAAGCTCGCGCGGAGCTTGGGCGCGCCGCTGGCTATCGTCGTGGGTCTTACAGGTTACGTGTGGGTGGGCACCTCGAGCCTCGTCATAAATGGCGCGCTCGTGCGTGGCTCGAGCCTCAACAAGGTCTTGCTCTCAGTGGGGATGGTCCTCGGTTTCATGGTGGCGCGGCAGGTGCGCGCGGACTTTTTGCGTCGGATGCTCGAATGCTTGGTGCTGGGCTCGCTCGTGGCCGCCCTGGCTGGGATGTGGCAGATCTGCGTAGGGCCGCTGCCGCTCTTGCATCACCTCGACGACCCCGCCCGCGGTGTCATGGGGCAGCTCTATGCCCCGGGGACCGACGCCCTCGCCGCCACTGGCACCTTGCGTAATCGCATGAAGCTCGCGGGGATCTGGGCCTTCGTGCTCGCCGCCCTGTCGGCGGCCCGCCTCTACGCGCAGGATCCGCGGGCGCGGCGCCTCGCCGCCCTCGGCTGTCTCTTCTTCACTATTATGCTCGGCCTCACCTACACCAAGGCACCGCTCGGCGCGGTCCTCGCGACCTTCGCGCTCATTACGTTGCTCGAGCGCGGGTGGTTTCGACGCTGGCTCTGGCCGGCGCTAGGCTTTGGTATAGCCGGGGCCACCGTCGCCTCGGCATACGCGGGGGCTATCCTCGCGCGCACCGACTTCCCGCTTTCGAGCGATATGTGGACGACGCGACGCTTCATCTGGCACCGCGCCGTTCTGGTCATCCGCGAGCATCTCTGGCTCGGTACCGGCATCGGAAGCTATCGCCAGGCCGCGGCGCCGCACTTCCATGATCCGATGGCGCAGCGCGCCTTCACCTTGAACGCCCATTCGCAGCACCTGACCGCGCTCGCCGAGACGGGGGTGATCGGTTTTCTGTTCTGGCTCTTGCTCTTAATCGGGATCTTGCTCGCGCTACGCGAGAGCTGGCGCACAAAGCTCTCGGGGACGGCGCGCGCCCTGCGCCATCTCGCGACGTTCTTTCTCCTCACGCTCGCTTTCATGTCGCTCGTGCACGACGTGCTCTTCCACCCGGTGACCGCCCTCTTGGCCTGGATGTGCGTCGGCCTACTCAGTGTGCGGGCGGAGCCGTCAGCCGATCGTTGATCATCCGCGCGCAAAACTGCGCCGTCACCGCGTCGAGCAGCTCGATCAAATGGTCACGCCGCCCTTGGAGCTCGCCTGAGAGATCCTTCGTGAGGAGCCGGTCTTGGCCGTAGCGGTACATGCCGCGAAGATATGTCGGGGAGCGCAAGAGGGCGTACTCGTCGTCGATGATCTGCGAGACGCCGTCGGTGTAGGTGACGGCGAAGCGCGGCGCACGCTCGTCGAAGAGGTCGTGACCGAAGGCGACGAAGTCACCGCGCGTGCCCGTGTAGCGCAAGATGGTCGGCATGATGTCGATGTGCTGCGCGGGGAGGCGATCGACGCCCTTGCGCTCACCGTCGGCGAAGTAGAACAGGAGCGGCACGCGAAAGCGCCCCACCATGTTGCTGTACTCCTCGCGCGAAGGGTGCGAGCTGTGATCCGCGGTGAGCACGAACAAGGTGTTCGCAAACCACGAGGTTTGTCGCGCGGCCTCGAAGAAGCGCGCGAGGGCCCAGTCGCTGTAGGCGATGACTCGTTGCATGGGCGTCGCGTCTGCGCCGAGCCGGTCATGGTAACGCGAGGGCAGCTTGTAGGGGTGGTGCGACGAGAGCGTGAGCACCGTCGCCAAGAAGGGCTCGCGCGTCGCAGAGAGGGTCGCGCTCGTGAACTGCAAGAACTCCTCGTCCCAGATGCCCCAGGTGCCGTCGTAGTCGTCGTCGTCGCCGTACTCGGTCATCCCGACGTATCGCTCGAAGCCGGCCATGCGGATGAAGGCGTCGAAGCCCATCGAGCCGTTCGGCGCGCCGTGAAAGAACAAGGTCTCGTAGCCGAGCGGCGCGAGCATGCTCGCCACCGTGTTGATGCGGTTGGACGAGTAGCGCGACAAGAGGAAGGGTTGGATGATGAAGGGGATACTCGCCGTGATCGAGGGCAAGGCGTCGATGGTCTTGCCGCCGTTGGCGAAGGCGTTGACGAAGCTCAGGCTCTTTTTGGCGAGAGAGTCCAGAAACGGCGTCAGATCCGCGCGCGCGCCGCCGCCCGTGTAGTCTTGCAAAAAGCCCACGTTCTCGGCGCCGA
>CAYXQW010000384.1:0-3299 GCA_964466695.1 uncultured Bdellovibrionales bacterium | reverse complement strand
GCCGTCTTGCGCGCGGATGATGGGGTCGGCCTCGTTCGTGCCGCGCACCATGTCGGTCAAGAGGCGGATGTAGCGCACCCTGGTGACCGCGAGCCCGAGAAGCCAGAGCACGCAGAGCGCGAGCGTTATGGGCAGGACGCGACTCGGTGGCCAGGGGAAGGCGGTGAGGAAGAGGCCCGTCACCACCTGACCCACGCGGCGGGCGAGCCCGTCGATGCGGCTCTGCCAGACCGCGCGGGCGCGCGCGCCGAGCGGCGCGAAGAACAGGCCGGTGGTCGATTGTTGCACCGTCATGTTCGTGCCCGAGTCCATGATCTTGAGCATCATCAAGGTCGCTACCATGGGAGCGGCGCCGAAGAAGGCGCCGGTCAAGGCGATGGTGACGGGCATGACCGCGGCGGTGGCGAACAGGCCGAGCCTGTCGAGCAGGCGATCGAGCACGGTGAGCTGAAACAGGAGAGCCAGGGCCCCCGAGATGAGGACCGTGATCCCGAAGAACTGTGTGAGCGCGTCGGCGTCGTAGTAGCGCTTGGCGCTGAAACGAAACAGGTAATCGACGAGGGTGGTGGTCGCGACCATGATCATGATGGTGGCCGCGAGCGCTCGGCCGTAGGCGGTCAGGCTCGGCGGCTCGCGTCGCTCCCGGGCTCGGCTCGGCATAGACTCGAGGCGCTCGCCCGGGTCGAGCTTTACGAGCCACGCGATAGGGATGAGCGCCGCGAGCGCCGCGACGAGAAAGAGCCACCGACTGCCCACGAGGTGCGCGCCCACGCTCAGGATGAAGCCCGCGGCGAGGCCGCCGGCGATGCCCCCGGCGCCGACGTGTGGGGCGATCTTGCGCGCCTCGCGCGGCCCGAAGCGGTTGCCGAGCAACCTGCCGAAGACGAGCAAGAGCGCGGCGGCGCTCACCTCCATGAGCACGTACTTGATGAGCGCGGCCGAGGGCAAAGAGCGCGGTGTCAACGCCGCGAACACCATGGCCAGGCCGACGACGGCGTGCGTGGTGATGGCGACCTTGCGTGCGTCTTGATGTCGCGAGAGGAAACCGAAGCCCGCGAGCACGCCCCCCGAGAGCAAGGCCACCGTCACGTACAAGGTGCCGAGCGAGGCCGGCCCCACGGCGTCGAGCACCTCCTGGTTCGCGACGTTTCGGGCGATGACGTTCGCGGCGATGATGCAGAGGAGGTGCGCGCCGTAGCTCATCTGCGTGCGCCAGCCGAACATGAGGCTGCCGCGCAGCGTGGCGGTCAGGGCGCGGCGATTTAAGATGGGGCGACTTTCGAAGCGAGGCGGCACGATGGTGATTCTAGCGCACGCGCCGCGCAAAGTGCCATGGCGGGTGTCGCCGTAGGTTCCGGCCGCAGAAAAATACTTTTAACCAAAAGCACCTACTTGTTCGTACGACTCCTCGGTACCAGCATCTCGGGCCGTATAGCGGTGTTCGCAAAGAGGGGGAGGATAACTCGGTCGTTCGCGGTTTCTGGAGGTGTCTCGTGGTGCTCGATCCTGTTCGTTACGAGCTCGATGTCGAGGGAGGTGATGGAGGGTGGCGGCTGCGGCGGTTTCACCTCGAGGAGAGGCTCTCGAGCCCTTATCTCGCGCGGGTTGATCTGCAGCACCCCTCGCTCCACGCCGACTTCGAGGCCTTGCTCGGCGCCTCCTGCGCCGTGACCTTGTACCGTGGACTAGGGGTGGCGCGGCGCCTCTGCGGCGTCATCAGCCACGTCGCTTTTTTGGGGATAGAAGGAGATCTCATGCTCGCGAAGGCCGAGATCGTCCCGGCCTTGGAGCTCTTGAAGCAGACGCAGAGCTCGCGCATCTTTCAAGAGAAGACCGCCATCGAGGTCGCGTCCGCGGTGCTGCGGCAAGGACTCTCACCCTACGGCCGCGACGTGCGCCTCGAGCTCTCGCGGCAGAGCTACGCCCGGCGCGATTACTGCGTGCAGTACAGGGAGAGCGACCTCGCCTTCGTCTCGCGGCTGCTCGACGAGGAGGGTGTCGGCTACTACTTCGATCATACCTCTGCGGTCGAGCAGCTCGTGCTCTTCGACGACAACCAGGTGTTGCCGCGGCGTGAGCTCGACGGCGGCAGGGTCCGCCTGGCGTCGCCCGGGGCGGCCCCAGACGAGGAGATCGTGCAGGCCTTGCGGCCCTCGCGGAGCATGCGACCGACGAGCTCGATCTTGCGCGAGTACGAGTGGCAATGGCCGGGGAGGGTAGCGCAGCACGAGGCCCATGGTCGAGACGCCGGTCCTTGCGAGCGGGTGATCTACGATGCGGCGCCGGCCCTGTGCCTAACGATGGCGGGCAACGACGGCCGCGAGCGCTTACGGCTCTACAACGAGCGGGAGCGCCAGGAGAGTTCTGCGGCAACGGGGGAGGCCAACGTGATTGGCTTCGAGCCCGGTCGCATCTTCGAGCCCTGCGATCATGGCACGAGCGAGCATGCGGGCAGCTACATCCTCACGGTCGTCACTCATGACGGCGTGGCCGCGAGCGCGCACGCGGGGGGGGAGGTTACGGAGAGCGAGTACCATAATTCTTTCGCTTGTATTCCGGAGAGCTTGCCTCATCGACCGTGTCGCGGCGTACCGCGCCCATGCGTGAGCACGGCCACGGCGACCGTGGTGGGTCCCGAGAACGAGGAGGTACACACCGACGAGCATGGCCGTATCAAGGTGCGCTTCCATTGGGATCGCGAGAGCGCGGGCGACGAGCACAGCTCGTGTTGGATCCGCGTCATGCAGACCTGGGCGGGGCCGGGCTTCGGCACGCTGTTCTTGCCTCGCGTGGGTATGGAGGTGGTGGTGCAGTTTCTGGAGGGCAATATCGATCGGCCCCTGGTGATAGGCTGCGTCTACAACGGCGCCAATACCACGCCTGTCGCGCTCCCTGGCGACAAGACCAAGAGCGGCATCTTCACCCGCAGCTCGCCTTCGAGCATGGGTTACAACGAGCTCGTCTTCGAGGACGCGGCTGGTAAGGAGGAGATCTCCTTGCACGCGCAAAGGGATCTTTGCACCAAGGTGCTGCACGATGAGAGCGTCGACGTCGGCAATAACGATACGCTGCACGTCGGGGTCAACCGCACGGTCGAGGTCGGGGGCAACGAGGCGACGACGATAGGCGCCGAGCGCAGCCTGACGGTGGGCGCGGGTGAGACTTTGAGCATCGGCGCGGATCGTCAGGACTCGGTGGGTGGGCAAGAGACGCTCACGGTCACGGGCGATCGCACGCGCGCGGTGGGCGGGAGCGAGTCGATAAGCGTCGGCGGGAGTCGTACGCTCGAGGTGAGCGGC
>CAYXQW010000383.1:0-3299 GCA_964466695.1 uncultured Bdellovibrionales bacterium | reverse complement strand
TTTTGTCATGAAGAACATCACGATGTTCATGGCGGAGTCGTATGCGGGCCACAAGCTGTGTCGCCCTGGCGACCTCGTGATCAATACCATGTGGGCTTGGATGGGGGCTCTGGGTGTATCGAGCCACACGGGCATCGTCAGCCCGGCCTACGGCGTTTATCGACCCCTTCGAGGTTCCACTCTGCGCCCGGCCTACGCCGACATGTTGTTGCGAACCCAACCTTACGTCAGCGAATACACCTGCCGTTCAACGGGCATCCAGTCGTCACGGCTGCGGCTTTACCCGGAGCAGTTCTTGAGGATCAAGATCGCCTGTCCGCCCGCAGACGAGCAGGAAGCTATTGTCGCACACGTCGGTGCTGAAACGCGGGATGCGGACCACGCCATTCAATCAGCCGAACGTGAGATTGATCTGCTTCGTGAATACCGCACCCGCCTAATAGCCGACGTGGTGACCGGCAAGCTCGACGTGCGGGAAGCGGCGGCGAAGCTCCCGGATGAAGCGCCAGACCAAGAGCCGCCAGAGCCCGACACGGACGACGTCAACGATGCCGACGCCGCCGAGCCCGAAGAGGTGGTGGCGGAGGCTGAGGCATAACGATGGCCATTCCCAGCGAGCCCAAGATCTACCACATCGTTCACCTCGACTGCCTGGCGTCGATTGTGAAGGACGGGCACTTGTTGTCCGGCGCCACGATGGCGACGCGCCCGAACGCGGGCACAACCATCGGCATGAGCAAGATCAAGGCTCGGCGGCTCACCAACAAGCTGACCTGCTACGCCGACTTGGCCGTGGGCGCATGCGTGCCTTTCTACTTCTGCCCGCGCTCGGTGATGCTGTACCTCATCTACCGCGGCAACGACGCCGACCTTGCATACCCGGGCGGCCAAGACCCGATTGTCCATCTCGAAGCCGACCTCCACGCCGCCGTGAAGTGGGCCAAGAAGAACGGCAAGCGGTGGGCGTTCACCTTGTCCAACGCGGGCGCGTATTACTTCGAGGATAGGTGCGACCTGACCGACCTCGATGACATCGACTGGGACGCGGTGGATGCACGCAAATGGTCGGGCAATGGCGTCCCGTTCAGCGTCAAAGAGGGGAAGCAGGCGGAGTTCCTGGTTGAGGAGTGCTTCCCGTGGTCGCTGGTGGAGCGCATCGGCGTCATCGGCAACGTGCAGGCGACTCAGATCATGGCCGCCATGGCCAAAGGCAAACACCGCCCACCCGTCGAAGTCAGACGGGAATGGTACTACTAGAAGGGACACACATGATGATCGAGTACGTCACAGGAGACATCCTCAAAGCCAACGTCGACGCGCTGGTGAACACGGTCAACTGCGTGGGCGTCATGGGTCGAGGCATTGCCCTACAATTCAAGAAGGCCTTCCCCGACAACTTCAAAGTCTACGAGGCTGCCTGCAAGCGCAAAGAAGTGCTGCCTGGCCGCATGTTGGTGCACGCCACCGGACAGCTGACCGGGCCTAAGTACATCATCAACTTCCCCACCAAGAGGCACTGGCGTGGCAAGAGTCGCATGGAGGACATCGACGCCGGGCTCGTAGCGCTGGCCGAGGAGATTGTCGCCCGGAAGATAACCTCGGTGGCTGTGCCTCCGCTCGGGAGTGGCCTCGGCGGTCTCGATTGGCAAGAGGTCCGCGCTCGCATCGAAGCAGCGCTGGGCAACCTCACGGGCGTCCGGGTGATCGTGTTCGAGCCGAACGGCGCCCCGGATGCGAAGGTGATGGCGCGGTCGAAGGAAGTACCTGAGATGAAACCAGGCCGTGCGGCACTCGTGCTGCTCATGCACCGCTATCTTGGTGGCCTTCTCGACCCGTTTGTCACCCTGCTCGAAGTGCACAAGCTCATGTACTTCATGCAGGAGGCGGGCGAGGGATTGAGGCTCCAGTTCAAGAAGGCCCACTATGGGCCCTATGCCGAAAACCTTCGGCATGTGCTCCAGCGGCTCGAAGGCCACATGGTGTCGGGCTACCACGACGGCGTCGATGCCCCTGGCAAGCAGCTCGAGCTTGTCCCCGGCGCGGTAGAGGACGCCACGACCTTCCTCGACCACGAGCCGGAGACGCAGAGCCGCATTAACCGCGTGGCCGACCTCGTGGACGGCTTTGAGTCACCGTTCGGTCTGGAGCTGTTGTCCACGGTGCATTGGGTCGTCACGCGAGATGGAGCCACGAGCCCGGAGACCGCCATCACCCGTACCTACGAGTGGAACCCCCACAAGCGACAGTTCACCGAGCGACAGATCCGCATTGCCTACGACGTTCTGACAAAGAAGGGCTGGCTTGGCGACGTGCGGGGTGCGGCGCTGGCATGACCACCGACACCAGCGAAAAAGGTCTGGAGAGCATCATCGTCCGAGCCATGACCGGCCGCGCGGACCTCCTGTCGCCACCCCATCAAGCCACCGAAACCAGCGCCCCGATTGCAGGCGGCACGGGATGGCTGCTCGGCGACCCGGCACACTACGACCGCGACTACGCCATAGACCTCGTGCAGCTCCGTGGTTTCGTCATGGCCACGCAGGAGGCGTTGGTCGAGGCCCTCTCACTCGCCGCTGACAGCCCGGTGCGGCGGCAGTTTCTTGCTCGGCTCCAGGGCGAGATCAGCAAGCGCGGCATCATCGACGTGCTTCGCAACGGCATCAAGCATGGCCAACACCATGTAGACCTCTTCTACGGCACGCCCACGCCCGGTAACGCAAAGGCCGAAGAGCGGTTTGCCGCCAATCGTTTCAGCGTCACGCGGCAGCTCAAGTACAGCAAGTCCGAGACCCAGAACGCGCTCGATCTGGGGCTATTCATCAACGGTCTTCCCGTCGCCACCTTCGAGCTGAAGAACAGCCTGACCAAGCAAACCGTCGAGGACGCGGTGGAACAATACCGGCGCGACCGCGACCCGCGTGAGCGGTTGTTCGAGCTTGGCCGCTGCTTCTCGCACTTTGCCGTCGATGACCACGAGGTGCGTTTTTGTACTCACCTCAAGGGCAAAGCCTCCTGGTTCTTGCCCTTCAACCAGGGCTTTCAAGATGGCGCGGGCAATCCACCCAACCCCTGTGGGCTCAAGACCGACTTCTTGTGGAAGCGCATCCTCACCCCAGGGGGCCTCACCGACATCATCGAGAACTACGCCCAGTTGATCGAAAAGAAGGACGAAAAGACCGGCAAGAAGAAGCGCGAGCAGGTCTTTCCGCGCTACCACCAGCTCGACGTGGTGCGAAGGCTCTTGGCTGAGTAACCCCCCGACGCCTGGCCCCCCGCCACGCGTCGGCGCGACCTGATAC
>CAYXQW010000382.1:0-3312 GCA_964466695.1 uncultured Bdellovibrionales bacterium | reverse complement strand
GAAGGCGACGATGAGCGCGCGCGTGCTGGCTTCGGAGGGCAAGAAGTCGATGCCGATGCCGGCGCGCAGAGAGCCGCGGTCTACCGGGCGCTTGGAGCGTACGACGCCGCGGCTGTGGAGCACGATGCGCTCGTCGGCGAAGGCGATGTCCATGTCTACCTGAGTTCCGAGCTCGTGCGGGCTCGGTCCTGGAACCCATACCCCGGCTTGTCCATCGCGCTCGTAGTAGGCGCTCAAAAAGCCCGAGCGGTTGGTTACGGCGAGCAAGACGGTCGGGCGAAGCTGCATGCTATCGATTGTAGTTAAATGCGCGCGCGTCGGCAAACGAGCTTTATGTGGTGGTGATGCTTCTGGGCTCTATACGTGCGCGGGTCTTGCCGTGCTCTTTTCGCGTGGCCTCCTCGCCGAGCTCTTTGGCCTTGCGCTCGTTGCTTGCGACGATGGCGTCGAGCAGCTCGGAGGAGGCTTGTTGCTTCAAGATGGAGATGTTGGGGATGACGCAGTGGCCGCCGATGTAGCCTGGTAGGAACATGTGCTTCGGCAGGTAGCCGACCTCCGTGAAGAACCGCGGGATCTCCTCGTACGAGGCTCCGTGTGCGCGCGCGAAGCGGTCCATCTCTTGCGCCCAGGCGATGAGCAGGCCGAAGTAGGTGGTCTCACAGAGCTTGGCGAGCTCGAGCGTTTCGGGGGCGGACATGACATCGGTCGCGAAGCCCGCCTGCTCTAGGTGGCGCGCCGCTCGCTCGACGGCGCGCGGGTCTTTGCCCGCGACGAACTTCTTGTAGTGCAAGAGATCGTCGGCCATCTTGGTGTGCTTGCCGCGCACGGGGCTGTAGACGCAAGGCGTGCGCGCGAGCTCTTCGATGGCGCGTGTGGTGCCCGGGGCCACGGTGCTGTGCACCACGATGGTCTCTGGTCGATACTTCGTGGCGTAGGCGCAGGCGGCGGTGAGGAACTTCTCGCGTTCGGTGAAGGGGTAGCACACGTGCAAGAAGGACACTTCGTCGCGGACGTCGACGGGATCGATGTCGATCGGGATGACGTTTTGGTGGGCTTTGTCGAGGTGCTCGTAGAAGGGCTTGCCGATCTCGCCTTGCCCTATGACCAGGATCGCTGTCTTCATTATTAGTCTCCGTCTATGGCTCGATAGAGGTCGTGTTTATGGGTATCCCACTGATAACGCCGCGAGAACTCCGCGGCGCTCGTCGTGGGGATCTCGATGAGGCGCGTGATAGCGCGCGCGAGGCTCTCGGCGTCGCCCGGGGTGTAGTAGGCGAGGTCGCCTTCCGCGAAGTAGTGCATGATGACGGGCGAGCGCGGGGCGACGGCAGGGATGCCTAGGTGGAGGTACTCGAGGAGCTTCACTGGCAGCATCATGCGTGTCGCCGGGTCGTCGCGGTTGGGGATGATGCCGATGTTCGCGTCGCACAAGAGCCGCGGGATCTCCGACACCGCGAAGCGTTGATCGGTGAAGCGCACCGCTTCGCTAAGCCCGAGCTTCGAGATGAGCGCGTGGATGCGCGCGGCGTCGTCGCCCGTGCCGATGATATCGAAGCGCGCGTCTTGGTGCGTCGCGAGCACCCGGGCGAAGGCGTGGAGCGCCACGTCCAACCCGAGCCGTGCGGCTACGGTGCCGTGATAGACGAGGCGTGGCGGGGGGCGGTACGCGATGGGCGGGCGCGGCGGTCCGAAGATTTCGGGATCGGGGACGTTGAGCACCGCGGTGAGCTTGTCTCGGCGCACGCCGCGGCTCGCGAGGAGCATGAGGTGAGGCTCGTGGACACAGATGACGCGGTCGGCGAAGGCGCACGCCAGGCGCTCTTGCAGTCGCAGCAGGCGGATGAGCGGGTGGCCCTTATGTGTGGCGAACTTCGACTGATAGAGCTCGGGCATCGTGTCGTGCACATCGAGCACGACCTTCGCGCCCATGGCCTTGGCGAAGATCGCGGTGAAGACCATGAAGTCTGGCAGCGTGTGGACATGGATGACGTCGTAGCGTCGTTTGAGGTGGCGGCGCGTGAGCCGCGCGAGCGCGCGCGCGAAGAACCACAGGTAGCTTACGAGGTAGGAGAGGCTGTTGCCGCCGCGGTAGCGTCGCGCGGGTAGCTCGATGACGTTGACGCCGCCCACCATGTTCTCGCGCCGGCTGGCGCCCTCGCCGAGGCTCAAAAAATCTACCTGGTCGCCGCGCGCGACGAGCGCTTGCGCCTCGCGCCGCGGTCGGGCGTCGGAGCGGTAGTGGGTGTAGGCCACCATGCAAACGCGCTTCGCCATGGGTTCCGAGCTTTAGCACGGGCTTCAAAAGCGTGACAGATCATCCGTGAATGAACTTATGGAGGTCCTCGCCCGTGATTCGCAGGGAGATGACCGCCTGCTCGAGCTCTTTGGCGGAGGAGGCGGTGTCGCTGCCGGCCTTCGATAGGTTGTTGAGAGCTTGGGCGATCTGCCGGATCCCTGCCGCCTGCTGCGTGGTCGCGCCGACGATTACCCGACCCTGGTCGGCCGCCGCGTCGAGTACCCGAGCGAGATCTTTATATACCGCCCCTAGCGAAAGGACGGCCTGGCGACCCTGTTGGCTGTGTGCGATGGCCTCGTGCACCTCCTTGGTAGCGGCTTTGCTCTGCTCGGCGAGGTTACGCACCTCGGCGGCCACGACCGCGAAGCCCTTGCCGTACTCACCGGCCTTGGCCGCCTCGATGCTGGCGTTGACCGCGAGCAGGTTCGATTGCTCGGCGAGCTCGTTGATGCTTTCGATGACGTTGGCCGTCTGCGCGATGAGGTCCATGATACGGATAGCTTCGTCGATAGCGGTGAGCCCGGTTTTGCCGCTAGCGACCGCCTCGCCGGCGGTCTTCATGACGCTCTGGGCTGATTCTGTGGCCACGGAGCTCATCTGGCTGAGCTCCAAAATGGTGGCGTTGACCTGCGTGACCGCGGCTGCTTGCTCGGCGGCGGCGGACGCCGTCTGTGTCGCGGTGGCGGCGAGCTGCTGGGTGCTCGTGATCAAAGTGTTCACGGCGGCGGTGGTCTTCTTGAAGACCAGGCGATGGACGAGGAAGATGCTGGCTATGACTACCAGTACCGCTGTTACCGAGCCGAGCATTATGGCTTTGAAGGTCGACCCGAAGTGACCCACGAGGTAACAGATATACCCCGAGACGCAGAAGCCTGTGATGAGAATGGACATGAGCTTCAACCCGAGCCCGCGGCGCAGGATAGCAAAGAGAACGGCAGCGCTTGCCAGCCAAAAACAGTGCCACACGAAGTAAAGAATACAGATGTGCGCATAGCGCTCGTGTCCCCAAAAATCCG
>CAYXQW010000381.1:270-3313 GCA_964466695.1 uncultured Bdellovibrionales bacterium | reverse complement strand
CAGTTGTTCCCGGCATTTTCCTTGATGGTGACGCTGGCGCCCTTCTTGATGGCGTCGATGAGCACGAGGTTTACGAGCTTGACGACGGGGGCGTCCTCGGCGCTCTTCTCGAGGTCGAGGGCGTTTAAGGTCTCGTCGTCGGCGCCGAAGGCGATCTCGCCCTCGTCGAAGCCCTGCATGACCTCCTCGTAGGAGGAATCGGCGCCCGTCTTGTAGTAGCGCTCGATGGCCTTCTGGATGTGCGACTCGCTCGCGACGACGACCTCGACGTTGTAGCCGGTGAGGAACTTGATGTCGTCGATGGCGAAGATGTTCGACGGGTCGGCCATGGCGATCACCAGCGAGGCTCCGGCCCGATGCACGGGCAGGAGCTGGTGCTTGGTGGCGACTTCTTCGCTCACGAGCTTGAGCACGTCGGGATCGACCTTGAGCTCCTCGAGGTTTACTGACGGCACGTGGTACTGCTTCGAGAGGAAGGCGAGCAGCTCTGGCTCGTTGAGGAGCCCGAGCTTGACGAGCGAGGCGCCGAGCCTGCCGCCGGATTTTTTCTGCTCATCCTGAGCGGCGAGGAGCTGCTGTGGCGAGATCATGTTCTCGCGCACCAGAAGCTCACCGAGGCGTGCCATTATCGATGCTCCTTGTGAGGTGTGGCCCTCGGGTCATGTTAGCCCGGAGGCGAGCACGGCACCAATGTTCCTGAAAAGCCGCGTTACGCGCGCGGGGTCGGGCGCGGCCGGCGGTGCTTGCCCGCGACGATGAGGTCGTCGACCAGGGCTGCTACCTTGCGCATTACCTGCTCGCCGTTTCTCGTCTCGCTCAAGGCCACCACCACGTAACGGTGCTCGCCGTGCTCGATCAAGGCGCTGTCTGCGTGCCAGGACTTCCAGGTGCCGCTCTTGCGCGCGAGGAAGGTGAGGTCCTGTTTGCCGGCGAGGGCGTTGACGAACTTGTGCTGGTGCTTGGGCGGCCCCATCAAGGACAGCATGTGCTCGCTCCACTCTTTGCTCACGAGTTTTTTCGCCGCGAGCATCGTGTAGAAGCGCGCCGCCTGACGAGCGGTGGCGCCGTGCACGAGATTATGGAGGGGATCGGGGGAGGTCGAAGCCGCGGGCGCGTAGCCTCGGCCTACCCAGAGGCCGCCGCGCTCGTCGTCGTAGAAGCCGTAGCGCGGGTCGCGCACGACTTGCTCGATGCCGCCGTAGCCGACGAGCTTTACGCCCCAGGTGGCGTCGGCGTTGCTCGACTCGGTGATCATGGCGGCGAAGCGTCGATCGTGCTCGGCCGTCCATTCGAGCTTGTCGTTTGCGGCGGCCTCGGCGCAGGCGAGCAGGATGGCGATCTTCGGCAGGCTCGCGGCGTACATCATGTGGTCGTCGTTGATGCCCGCGTAGTAGGTCTCATCGGCGCGCGAGAGATCTACCACCGCCACGGCTAGACGCTGGCGCTTGCTGTAGCGCGAGAGCTTGCTCGTTGTGAGCGCGCGCTCGAGGTTCTGTTGCAAGGTGCGATCTTTGTGCCCGGTCACGGGGCACGTCGTGCTCGCGGGCACCGCGGTCGGTGAGGGCAAAAACAGCGCGAGTGAGAGCGCGATCGCGAGCATCACTTAATTTGTATCAGCTCATGGATATGGCCTGCCAGTAATGCGTGGTCGTCAGCCGAGTTTTTTTTGAGCGCGTTGGACATCACCGCCACGATGTAGGTCGCTGTGGGCGCGGCGGGATCAGCGCCCTTTTGCGCCTCGACCTCGACGAGCGCGTTTAGGATGTTGGTCGCGTTGCCCTCGTACGCGGTGCAGGTGTAGCCCTCCTCGGGGACGCAGCGATAGAAGCTGCCGCTCTTGAAGAACAGCGCGTGGTCTTTGAGCGCGGGCGCCTTGGCGTAGCGGACGCGGCGGCGCGTGAGGTAGAGCAGGCGCTTGAGCTCGAGGCTCGAGAACTCGTCCACCATGCGCCCTTGCTCGACCGCCAACATCCACTGCAAGAGCGCGAGGGGCGAGGTGCGACTCTCGCCGCCGCGCACGTAGCGGCTCGCGTTCTTGGTGAAGAAGAGTCGCAGCTCGAAGTCTTCGGGGTCGATGCCGGCGTCGCGTAGCGGCGCGTCGACGACCTCGTAGGCGGCCGCGGTCATGGTGTCCTTGTCGAAGCGTCGCCAGAGCTCGTCGTCGCGCGCGGGCGGCGGGTAGCTCGCCGCGAGCAGGCGCATGAGCGTCGCCTCGCGCCACACGATCGACGCCGCGGCGTTCGAGCTCGGCGACATCATGTGATCTACCCACTCCCAGAGGCTGAAGGTGTCACCACGACGAATGCTGCGCACCGCGGCCTTGTCGCCGTTTATCACCGGGACCTCATGGTGGGTGGGGAAGGCCCAGTCGTCGGCGACGAGCGAGATGTCGCGCAGCATGGCCTCGCGCGCGGGTATGTCCTTCGGAAAGCGCGCGGCGAGCCCTTGCAAGAGCCCCGCGGCGACGAGGATCTTGGCGACGCTGCCCGGCAAGAGCCGCGCGGTTTCATTGATGGCCGCGTAGCGTGGTGCGGCGGGATGCGTGATATCGAGCAGCGCGACGCCGTAGCCGCGGAAGCTCGATCTCTTCATGATGGCCTCGAGCCCGGCTTGGAGCTTCGGATCGCGAGGCGTCGCGGCGTCGATGCGGAGGTCTTTGGCGCCGAGCATCTTGAGTGTTACCGCGCTCGCAGGCCAGGTGGCTCCGGGCGGGAGCTTGCGCCCGCGGCGCGTGCCGGCGTTGATCTCGTGCTGCCACGCGAGCCTGCGGATCGCGGTGCGCGCGGTGTCATCGGTGGGGTAGGCTAGCGCCGCGCACGGTAGCGTGAGCGTGAGCGCCGCGAGGCAGGCTCTAAGAATCATGGCAGGCTCTCCTCGAGGTCGATTTTGCGCGCGCTCCCGAGCGCCTCCTGGTCGAGGGCGAGCAGGAGCGGCTCGGTCGCGGCGAGGCGCGAGAGCGCGAGCGGTCTTATCTGCATGAGGAAGGCTTTGCCCCCCACCAAGCCGAATTCGATGTCCCAGGGCGCGCCCTCCTTGGAGCGTG
>CAYXQW010000381.1:0-260 GCA_964466695.1 uncultured Bdellovibrionales bacterium | reverse complement strand
GCATCTTGGCCTTCACCATCCTGACGAGCGCCATAAGCTCTCCTTGGTGGTACGCGGTGAGCAAGGGCTCGCGCCCGAGGGCGGCGAGGACCGAGACCCCGGCGCGCGGGGGTTTGGGGATCACCTTGCGCGTCGGTGAGCGAAACGACGAGAGCAGGCGGACGCCGCCTCCGGGCTCGAACACCAAGGTCTCGGGGGCGCCGCCGTCGACCACCCCGCCTACGCCCTCGGCGGCGCTTATGGTCACGGCGCCCTTGGCG
>CAYXQW010000380.1:0-3316 GCA_964466695.1 uncultured Bdellovibrionales bacterium | reverse complement strand
AGATGGCGCTTCCCGTGCTCGGCGTGGTGGAGAACATGAGCGGATTCGTGTGCCCTGGGTGCGGCAAGATGACGAGTATCTTCGGTCACGATGGCGGCCGGGCCATGGCCGAGGAGATGGGCGTGCCCTACCTGGGCGCCATCCCCATCGAGCCCGCGGTCGTCGCGTCGGGAGATGCCGGCACCCCCATGGTCCAGGCTCATCCTCACTCCGAGACCGCCAAGGCCTTCGGTCGCATCGTCCGCATCCTGCTCGAGCCCTCGCTGCGCGCGGCGAGCGAGGCCGTGGCGGCGCCTTGTGGACAGCCGCAGAAGATCGCCGTGCCCGTGACCTCCGGGGTCCTGTCCTCGCACTTCGGCCACTGCGAGACTTTCGTCTTGTTCGACGTGGCGGCGGACGGGAAGACCATCCGTGGCCAACAGGTACTGACGCCTCCTCCCCATGAGCCGGGTACTTTCCCCAGATGGCTACATGAACAGGGGGCGACGGTCATCATCGCCGGCGGCATGGGATCGCGCGCGCAGAGCCTCTTCGCCGAGAACGGCATCAAGGTGGTGGTCGGCGCCGGGAGTCATGAGCCCGCCGCGCTCGTGCGCGACTTCCTCGCCGGGAGCCTGGCGACGGGCGCCAACGTCTGTGATCACTGACGTGGTCTCGTGATCAGCAAACCCTCGTCTTGCACATAATCGATCGTCGCGCCTTCTAGGCGAGCCGCGCTGAAGGGGTCTACCAAGAGCCGCACGCCGTGCTGCTCGCTCACCTGATCGTCCGCAAGCTCTACCTTCGTGAAGGCGACGCGATACTTCATCCCCGCGCACCCTCCGACCATCACGCCCACGCGCACGATCGCGCGTATGAGCCCGCGGGCGCGCGCCGTATCGAGCATGTGCGCGGCGGCGGCCTTCGTGAGCACGACGAGATCGGACATGGTGTGACGAAAGAACATCACGCGGCTCCGCCCTGTCAATGCTCTGGTCACGTGAGGTCACCTTCGGCTAAGATCGCGCCTGATGCTCTTTCTCGTCGTCTCCTTGCTGCTCGCGCTGCCTCCTACGATCTCGGTCGACGAGATCCTGCCGGAGGCCACCGGCGAGTGCCTCACGGTCTTTAGCGGCGACCGCGTCGAGCCCTTCGCGTTCACGGTGCGCGGGGTGATGCGCGACTTCTTGGGGCCGGGTCAGGACTTGATCCTCGTGCGCCTCGGCGGCGAGAAGGCCGAGTTCGTGGGCGTGGCCTCGGGGATGAGCGGCAGCCCTTGCTTTATAGGTGGGCGCCTCATGGGGGCGCTCTCTTACGCCTTCGCCACCTTCGCCAAGGAGCCGATCGCCGGCATCACCCCCATCGCGCGCATGCTCGAGGTGATGACCATGCCCGAGCAGGCGCGGCCCTGGCGCCTCGCCAAAGAGGAGCAAAGCGCCGCCTGGAGCGCGCTGCGCGCCGGAGAGGCGCCGGGAGGAGCGGCCAGCGCCGACGATGGTCTCAAGCCTATCGCGGCCTCGCTCTCGCTTACGGGCTTTCTGCCCGAGGTGGCGCGGCACTTCTCGCCCTGGCTCGCCTCGCACGGCTTCGAGCCTGTGGCCGCGGGCAGCGCGGGCGCCGCGGTCGCGCCGCGTAAGCTCGAGCCGGGCTCGGCGGTGGCCGCGTTGTTGCTCAAGGGCGACGTCAACGCCGCGGCCACGGGCACGGTGACGGTGGTCGACGGGGAGATGGTGCTCGCCTTCGGCCACCCTTTCTTGGGCGCAGGTCCGGTGTCTTTCCCTATGGCCAACGCCGAGATCGTCAACACCATGGTGTCGTCGATGCGCTCTTTCAAGATGGCGACGCCGGGCGCGGTGATAGGCGAGGTGACGCAAGATCGCCTGCCGGCTATCGGCGGCTACCTCGGCCGTGTGGCCGCCATGATCCCTGTCAAGGGACGGTTCGGCAGCGCCGGCAAGTCCTCGGCCTTCGCCTTCGAGGTGGCGCGCGACGTGGCGCTCTCGCCGCGCCTGCTCGCGATGGGTCTCGCAAACAGCCTGGCCGGGCGCCTCGAGGCCGGCGCGCGCGGCACCTTGCGCATCGAGGCGAGGCTCCACGTCGCCGGGCAGCCGCCCGTGATCATCCGCAATGTCTACGCGGCCGAGAGCGATAGCGGCCTGTTTTTGGCGCCAGCCTTGGATGTGGGCGAGGCCTTCGAGCTTTTGTGGGACACCCCCTTCGGTCCGCCGCCCGCGATGAGCGTGGAGCTCGTCGCCGAGCATGATCCCGAGCCCATAATCGAGTGGATCGAGGCCGTGCGCGTGGCGAGTGTACAGGCGCGGCCCGAGGAGGAGCTCGAGATCGAGGTGCGGCTTCGGGACACGCGCTCCAAGGTGAGCACGGAGCGCTTCCTTGTGCCGGTGCCGCACGCCTGGGCGGGCGCGAGCGTGGAGATCACGGCTGCGAGCGCGGTCGAGGCCGAGAAGCTCGAGCGGCGCCTGAGCGGCGCGGTCGAGCCGCGCGACTTCGCCGAGATCGCAAAGTGGCTCGCGCGCCGCCGCCCCGACGGTCAGGTGTACCTCGCGGTTACGCGCGCGGGCGCAGGGGTGCGCGCGGGCACCGAGGTGCTGCCGTTTTTGCCGCCATCTTTCGTCGCTACCATGTCGGGTGTGCCCGCGGTCGCGCAGCGCACGCGCGGCCTCGCCTTCGAGGCGCGGCGGCGGCGGCCGGGGGTGGTCTCGGGCTCGGCGAGCGCGACTGTCAACATCGTCAAACCGTGAGCGGCGGCGACCGTTCTCTCTTGGAGGTCTAGATGTCTCGTGTCGGGTGCGGTGTTTGCAAGTGGCGCGAGGCCTTGATGCTCGCGCTCGTCGCGGCTTGGCCCGCGGGGGCCCTCGCCGAGGAGACGCGCTACTTCCACCTCGAGGGCTTCGGACAATTCCTCGACGGCAACCCCGAGACCACGGCCGTGACCGAGGACGGCGAGGTGATCTTACCGCCGGTCATCCGTGAGCGCTTCACCAGCACGAGCGACGTCTTCAGCGTGGCCGCGGCCTCGGGCGACGAGGTGATCGTGGCGCGCGCCGAGGACGGGCAGGTGTTGTCGATAGATCGCGACGGCAAGACCCGGGAGCTGTTTCGGCCAGAAGAGGGGCTGGTGACGGCGCTCGCGGTCATAGATCGGGACGTGTTCGTGGGCACGGGGATGCCGGGCAAGATCTACCGCGTGCAAAAGAGCGGCAAGAGCGAGCTCTATTATAGCCTCGCCGCCGATTACGCGTGGTCGATCGCGCGCGGGCCCCAGGGGGCGCTCTACGTCGCCACGGGGGCCCCGGGCACGGTGGTGCGCATCGACAAG
>CAYXQW010000379.1:0-3321 GCA_964466695.1 uncultured Bdellovibrionales bacterium | reverse complement strand
CTGTTCGATTTGGCGACGCGGCATGCCTCGGGTGTCTTGCGTTGGGAGGGCGGTGTGCTCGAGCTCGATCAGGGCCGGCCTATCTATGGGCAGGACGACGCCTCGCGCGCGCAGCTCGTAAGCCTCGTGCGAGCTTTTGCGTGCGGGCTCTCTGGTGCCTTCGACTTCTCCCCCGCGGCGACCGCGCGGGACCAGGCCGCAGGTAGCCTCGACCCGCTAGGTGAGGCGCTGGTGGCCGTGCTCGGCACGATGCCCGAGCAATCGCTCGCGAGCATCTTTGCGGCGCGCGGCGCTTTCCGCGTCGCTCCGAGCGCGACTTTCGCCGCTCTGCAGGCGGCCGCCGTGCGTCTCGGCGCGGCCACGATCGAGGTCGCAGCTCAGGGCGAAGAGCTCGCGGCGCTCGCCCGCGGAGCCTCGCTCATGACCCAGCGTACGCTCGCCGCCTCGTTGTTCCTCGGCGGTCTCGTGGTGAAGGTCTCGCCCGCGAGCGAGGCGCTCCGCGCGAAGATAGAGGCCATGCACGCGAGGTGCGAGGCCGAGGACCACTACGTGATCCTCGGCGTAGCGCGCGGCAGCTCTTGCGAGCTCATCCATGAGCGTTACCTCGAGCTCTGCAAGATCTGGCACGCCGACAACTTCGCGAAGGATGAGCTCGGCCCCGCCAAGCCTCTCGTCGCGGACATCTTCCGTCGCCTCGAGGAGGCTCACCGCACCCTCGTAAGCGACGAGGAGCGCAAGGCCTACGACTTCTTGCTCGCGCGCGCGGCCGAGGGTTTGCCCATCGATCCGCGCGTGATCCTCGAGGCCGAGGCCACGTTCAAGAAGGCCGAGGCGCTCGTGCGGAGGGGCCAGCCCCAGGGCGCCCTCGAGCTCTTGACGCGCGCCATCGAGCTCAACAAAGGCGAGGCCGAGTTCTGGATCTACCTCGGTTACGCGCTCTATGCCGCGCGCGGCACCGTCGCTTATGCCGAGGCGCGCGCGCACATCGAGCGCGGCCTCGCGCTCCAAGAGAAGAGCGACGTCGCCTACGAGTTCCTCGGGCGCATGGCGCGGAGCGAAGGCGAGCTCGAGCAGGCGCGCGCCCACTTGCAACGCGCGCTCTCTTTGAACCCGGACAACTTCGAGGCCGCGCGCGAGCTACGGCTGCTCAACCTGCGTGAGAGCAAGCCGCGCCGCGGCCTTATCGGCAGGCTCCTCGGGCGGCGCTAAAGAAGCGAGCATCGCGAGCGCCTCCTCCTGTCGCGTTATGCGGGGGCAAGAAGGCAGGCTCGCCATGAGCAGGCGGCCGTAAGCGCGGCTCGCGAGGCGACGATCGAGTATCGCTACCATCCCGCGGTCTTCGCGGTGGCGGATGAGACGCCCGAACCCCTGGCGCAAGAGCAAGGCGGCGTGCGGGAGCTGATAGTCGCGAAAGGGATCGCGGCCCTGCTCACAGAGCCACGCCAGCCTGGCGGCGAGGAGCGGATCGGCGGGGGAGGCGAACGGCAGGCGATCGATCACCACCAGGCGCAGCGCCCGGCCAGGGACGTCGATGCCTTGCCAGAAGCTCATGGTGGCGCACAAGACGGCGTCGCCCGCGGCGCGGAAGCGCTCGATCAGCCTCTCCTTGGGCGCCTCGCCCTGGGTTAAGGTCAGAAGCCCGGTGTCGAGCGAGGCCTCGCGCATCGCGCCGAGCATGCGGTGGCTCGTGCACAACACGAAGGCGCCGCCGCCCGCGGCCGTCAAGAGCTCGCGCGTGCAGAGCACGGCGGCCGCGGTGAAGTCCTCGCAGGTGGGGTCGGGCAGGGAGGTGGGGATATAGGTCACCACCTGGCGGTGGTAGTCGAACGGGGAGTCGACCCGCACCTCGTCGCAGCCAGCGAGACCCAGCCGGTCGCGAAAGAACGCGAAGCTCCCGTTGAGGCTCAAGGTCGCCGAGACGAACACCGCGACCTTCGCCGCGAGGGGCTCGGAGATCAAGGTCGAGACGTCCAAGGGTCGTATCACCACCGCGCGCCGTCGCCCCGTGCTCTCGCTGTAGCGCACCCACGGTGTCGTGCTCTTTTTGGCCTCGCTGTGCGAGGGCTCGTCGTCGAAGAAGGGCTGTGCGTACGCGGGCGAGCAGTCGCAGTCGACGAGGAGCCCGAGATCACAGGCGAGCAGCTCGGCGCGCCGCGCGAGCGTGGGCGCGTCCTCGCAGGCGAGATCGGTAAGGAGGCTCGCCGCCTTGTGCAGCTTCGCCGCGAGCTCCTCCATGAACGCTCGTGTCTGGCTGTCCGTGAAGTCGCGCTCGAGCGCGTGCCTCCCTTGAGCTTGTGGGAAGAGCGTAAAGAGCCGGTGGCTCGCCTCGATGATGGCCGCGGCGCGTTGTCGCAGCTCGTGCCGCAGCTCGCGGCCCACGCCGGGGAGCCTGGTCAGGTCTCGCCCGAGCGCGAGGACACGCTGCTCGCTCACCTCCACCCCGAAGTGCTGCGCCACCACCTCCTCGAGCTCGTGGGCCTCGTCGAAGACCACGAGCTCGTGTGCGGGCAACAGCGCCACGTTGGCGTCGGCCGCCCGCGCGCGGATCGCCATCTCCGAGAAGTAGAGGTGGTGGTTGACCACGATGATGTCGGCGTCTGCGGCCGCGCGTCGCATCCGCGTGACGAAGCACCGATCGAAGTCGGCGCATGCGCGCCCGCGACACTCGTCGCCGACCGACGCGAGGCGCGGCCACACGGCCGAGTCGTCGGCGAGCTCTTTGACCTCGGCGCGGTCGCCGGTTTCCGTGTGCTCGGCGAAGGCCGCGAGGCGCGCGATCTCTTCCTCGTTCGCAAGTCCCTTCAAGTGGGGTTGCGAGAATTCGAGGCGCGCGCGGGTGAGGCAGAGGTAGTTGCCGCGTCCCTTCATGAGGCGCGCCGACACGGGGGCGCCGAGCGCCGCGGCCAAGAGCGGTACGTCGTGCTCGAGGAGCTGCTGCTGCAAGGCCTTGGTCGCCGTGGAGACGACCGCGCGCCTTTGCGCGAGGAGGAGCGGCGCGAGGTAGGCGAGGGTCTTTCCCGTGCCCGTCCCGGCCTCGGCGAGCAGGTTCTTTCCCTCCTCGATCGCCTTGGCGACGGCGCGCGTGAGCTCTCGCTGCTCTTTGCGCAGCTCATAGTTCTCAACGCGCCGCGCGAGGGGGCCGCCTTCGGCGAAGAGGTGCTCCGCGTGATGAGCGAGCCGTGCGCTCCGGGTCACAGGCGGAACTCTTCGCCGCCGCCCGTGTCGTGCTCGAGCGGTTGCTCGAGGCCAGAGGGGAGCTCCATGCCGGGAGGGATCTGCAGCAGGGGAGCGGGGACGAAGGTGAGGACGAAGATCCCGAGC
>CAYXQW010000378.1:0-3333 GCA_964466695.1 uncultured Bdellovibrionales bacterium | reverse complement strand
ACTTCTCCCTCATGGGTGGTGTCCTTTATCGATTGTAAGAGGTCATGCGAGCTCGTCTTTTAGCGTGTGGGCTGGCGGTGGCGCTCGGCGCTTGCACCTCACCTCCCGCGGAGGCGCCACCGCTACCACCGCCGCCGCTCAGCGTCTCGGCCCCCGAGGACATCGCGGCCAAGGCCCGGCTCTTCGCCGAGCGCGGTGAAGAGCCGGCCGCGGCGCCGCCATCTCCGAGCCCGGAGCCACCCGTCGCCGAGGAGGTCGCTCCGGCAGCATCCGCCGCGACCCTCAGCGCCGATGATCTCGCCGAGGGCGGCGCCGCGGCCGGCTTCTTCGCGCGCGCCGAGGCCCCAAGCGACGCGCCGCGCTCGCGCGTGCTCGACATGCGGCTTCGCGCCCTCTCATCGCGGGTCAAGCGCATGCACGACGCCTGGTCGGCAGAGAGCGACGAGTGGTCGTCCCGGGCGATGCAGATGGAGGCGAAGCGGCTCGCGGTGCGCTTGGACCCGGTGGTCAAGCGCGCGGAGGCGAAGGCCACGGTGTCGGTGCACGTCCGCCACTTGCAGTCGCAGCGCGTGCTCTACGATCACCTCGGCTCCGAGCTTCGAAACCCCGCGAGCAACCAGAAGATGCTCACCTCGTGCGCGGCGCTCGACCTGCTCGGACCCGAGTTTCGCTTCGAGACCCGCGTCCTGCGCGACGCCGACACCTTGTACATAGTCGGCAGCGGCGACCCCACCATCTCCGTGAGCCGGCTTACGGAGCACGTAAAAGAGCTCGCGGAGAAGTCCGACCTGAGCCGCATCACCCGCCTCGTCATCGACGAGAGCGCATTCTCGCAAGAGCGCTTCATCCCCGGCTTCGTCCTCGACAACATCGGCCTCGTCTACGCCGCCCCGACGGGCGCGCTCTCGCTCGCCGACAACGCCGTCGGCATCTCCATCACGCCCGGGGCCGCGGGCGAGGCCGTGCGCGTCTACACGGAGCCACAGAGCCCCTACATCGTGGTGGACAATCAGGGTCGCACGGTCGAAGGCGAGGTCGCGCCCGAGAACGCCCTCTGGGTACGCACCAAGGAGCACGGGGAACAAACGATAGTAGAGGTGCGCGGCCAGCTCCGCGCGGGGAGCAAGCCCTTGTTCGAGCGGCGCCGCATCCACGACCCCGGCCTCAACTTCGCGCACGCCTTCACCGCTGCGCTCGGGACCGTCTGGCGCTCCGCGCGGCTCTCGATCGCACGCGGGGTGGCGCCGCCCTCGGCGCACCTGCTCAAGACCTGGTCGTCCTTACCGCTCGTGGACGTGGCCCGCGCGGCCATGGCCTACTCGAACAACTTCGCTACCGAGCAGATCTTGCGCACCCTCGCGCGCCAGGTCGACGGCGTCGGCTCCTTCGCGCACGGCAAGCGCATCCTCGAGCTCTACTGGGGCACCGTCGGCGTGACCCCGAGCGCGCTCGTGGTGGACAACGGCTCGGGGCTCACGCACGAGGGGCGCTTCACCGCGCGCGGGCTCGTCGATCTCCTCTCGGCCGCCCACCTCGCGCAGCCCCCGAACAGCGGGCTGCTCTCCGTCTTGCCCATCGCCGGACAACCCGGCACGCTACGCAACCGCCAGCTCCACGCGCGCGGGCGCCTGCGCGCCAAGACCGGCACGCTCAACGGCGTGAGCGCGCTTACGGGCGTCCTCGCGGCGGTGAACGGCGACCCGGTGCTGGCCTTGAGCATCATGCAGAACCCAAAGGCCAAAAGCAGCCTCGACGTCGGCGCGCGACACGCGACCGAGGAGGCCATCGTGCGGGTGCTCGTCGAGCACATAGACCAGCGACACGCGGCCCATCGCGGTGGATTGCGCGCCAAGGAGAGATGAGATGAGAGCGGTACTTCTTTGCGCGGCGACAGCCTCGCTCCTCGCAGCATGCCAAAAGCGCGCCCCAAAGTCGCCGCCGCCACCAGAGGCCGCGCCCGCACCCGCGCCCGCACCGAAAAACCTCTTTCCAGACGACACGACGTTGCTCTTTGCGCAGGCCCGCTTCGCCTACGAGCTCGACGAGGCGGGCGAGAAGAAGCCCGTGCCGCAGCCTGCGCACCTCCTCATGTTGCGCCGCGGAGAGGATGGTTTTACGTCCACGCGCCTCGAGGACCCTGATTCGCGCGTCTTTCACAAGGCCGCGTGCGTGGACTTCGGGCGCGGCCCGCGCCTCTTCACCATCGGCGCTACCGAGGCCTTGGCCAAGCTCTGGCGCTACGAGAATGGAGCGTGGCAGGCAAGCGAGCTTTGGCGCGCGAAGTTCGGCGGCAAGTGGGACCGCCTGCGCGACTTCGAGCTCGGCGACGTCACGGGCGATGGTGAGCAAGACCTCGTCATCGGCACGCACGACCAAGGGGTGGTCGTGGTGCTCAGCCGCTTCGACGAGCCACCCGCGCCCCCCTGGCAGCGCGTCGCGGACGTCGAGGGCGAGCTTTGGTACGTGCTCGAGCTCGACCGGCGCCCGAGCACCTTCGTGCACGAGATCGAGCTCGGGGACATCGACGGCGACGGCGCGCTCGAGATCTTCGCGACCCCGTCCACCCCCAACAAAGCGAACGCCGCACAGTCGGGCGAGATCGTCATGTACCGCCGCGTCGCTAAAGGGCGCTTCGCCGCCACGACCGTGGCGCGCTTCGCCACGGGGCACGTCAAGGAGATCCTCGCCGCGGACCTCGACGGCGACGGCAAAGCCGAAATCTACGCCGCCGTAGAACCCGCGCGCGCGCCTGGCGGGAGCCTCGCGGTGGAGGTGCGCCGCTACGAGCGCGCGGGCAAGAGCTGGCGCGAGACCATCGTCGCCAGCATCGAGGGCGCCGTGCAGGCGCGGGTGCTCCTCGCCGCCGACCTCTGCGGCGCTGGTCGCAAGGACCTCATCATCACCACCATGAAGGCCGGCATCTGGCGCATCGTTATGCTCGAGCACGGCAAGCAACGCTTCAAGGCGGTGCAGCTCGACGCCGCCACGGGTGGCTTCGAGCACGCCGCCGCCGCCTTCGACCTCGACCTCGACGGCAAGCCCGAGCTCTATGTCTCGGCTGACGAGCAAGACGAGATCCGCCGGTATATCTGCGCCGATGGCGACTTTGTGCGCGCCACCATCGCCAGCATGGGAGAGTCCGACCTCACCTGGAGCATCGAGCGCTGCAGCGCCGGCCATTAGCATGGAGATAACCAAGACAGACGCCGCCGCGCGGCGCGCGGTGCTCGCCTTCTTCTTCGGCAACGGCGCCATCTTCGCCAACTGGGTGGTGCGCATCCCCGAGTTTCAAGCCCGCTACGCGCTCGGCGAGGGCGAGCTCGGGCTCGTGCT
>CAYXQW010000377.1:0-3343 GCA_964466695.1 uncultured Bdellovibrionales bacterium | reverse complement strand
GCGCAGCTCCCAACGCACCACGTTCGCCCACTGGTTGATGAGCAGCGGGAGATCACGCCAGCTCTCGATCCAACGCGAGAAGAAGTGCCCGATGATGGTCTCGGAGGTGGGGCGGATGACGTAAGGCTCCTCGAGCAGCTTGCCGCCGGCGTGGGTCACCACCGCGAGCTCGGGCGAGAACCCCTCGACGTGCTCGCTCTCGCGCTTGATGAAGCTCTCGGGGATGAGCAGCGGGAAGTAGGCGTTTTGATGCCCGGTGGCCTTGAACATATCGTCGAGGGCGCGCTGGATCTTCTCCCAGATGGCGTAGCCATGGGGCTTTATGACCATGCAGCCCTTGACGACCTCGGCCACCTCCGCGAGATCCGCCTGGCGGATGACGTCGAGATACCAGCGCCCGTAATCCTCGGCGCGGGGGGTTATCTTGCCGGTGCTTTTCTCTCTGTCCTTCTGAGCCATGCCTCGCCTCTTACACTAGCGCCAGCTAACATCCCAGGTCCACGCGCTCGGATCGCCGCCTTTGACGACGCGCGCGTCCTTGCCGCCCGTCAAGGTGACCGCGCCCTCGATGTAACCACAGACGAACTCGCGGTAGGGCTCCGGCAAGTCGGGGCTGTTTTTCACCACGAAGTCGTAGTGCCCGTCGGCTGAGCGCTTGTTGACGCTGGCCTCGCCGCTGCTGTGATAGGTGCGCCAGAGCTTGGCGCACTGGTCGATGAGCATCTCGACCGAAAGCACCTTCAAGAGGAGGCGATAGATGCCGCTCAGGTTGTCGCGCGCGAGCTCTTTGCCGAGCTTGCGCAAGCCCTGATTACGGCTCTCGTCGGCGTAGAGGACCTCGACGGCGGCGATGTACATGCTGTTGGCGCTCGCGATCGGCACGGTGGAGACCGCCATCGTAGCGCGAAAGAGCTGGAGATCCTCGGCGGAGAGCTTCTGCTCGAAGGCCGCGCGTATCGACTCTGGCTGCTTCGACATGAGCCCGCGCAAGAAGGACACGGCCGAGCCCTTGTACTCCGTCTCCCCGTGTGGCGTAGCTCTCATATTGCGAAAGATCCCGTAGGTTCGAGAAGCTTGCCTCTCAGGCATGAAATTTTCCATAGATGAGTCTCCACGGCAATTAAACCTTGTCGCGACCTTACGAGCGCCAAAGAAGGAGCGCCGATCGCGAGGGGTTGTAAGCCTACCCGTCCCTCGGACTTCGTGCCAACAAAACTTTCGCCGCGCTACCAGCGACCGCGTCGCTCCATGCGCGAGGCCCGCCCCCCGGGAGCAAAGCCCTGCTGCGGCGCCGGTCGCTCGAGGTGGAATTGATACCACTGCTCCTTATAGGAGCGCATGTTGATCTTCTTGCCGTTCTGCACGGCGAGGAGCGCCTCTTGCACCTTCTTATCGCCCTTGGTCTTCTTTGTGGCCTGGGCGAGCAGGCGCTGCGCCGCGTCGCGATCACCTAGCTGCAAGAGCAAGTAAGCGTAGAGGCACCATGGCAAGCCCTGACCCTTGGCGCGACGCACGACGCCGTCGAAGGTCTTGCGCATCGCCGCGTGATCTTTCTTCTTGTAATGGATGACGCCGAGCATGGCGCCGCCGAGCCAATGCCCAAACCCACCTGCCTGCTCGAGGAAAGGCTGCGCCTTCTTGAACTCCTGCTGCAAGAAGTAGATGACGCCGATCTGTGTGTTCACCTGACCGCGCACACCGAACTGCCAGCGCGAGAGGCGATACGCCTTCATCATGATGGAGATCGAGAGATCGATCTTGGGCGGCACGGCGCTCAACGCCAAGCTCGCCTCGTTGAAGATCCGCTCTGCCTTTTTGAACGTGCGACGCGCGAGGAAGAAGTAGGCTGCTAGCAAGACGATGATCGCCGGGGCGATAGCCTCGAACGCGCTCAACAGCCCGGTCAAAAAGAACGTCAGAAATACGACGCCACAGGCGGCGGCGGCGAGCAATAAGTTCCACATGCTTAAACTCTCAAAGCCGGGCGATCAATGAGCGATCGCGAGTTTACGGGCCCGGCCCATAGCACCTGAGCACCGCGCGGGCAAAAGAGTAAAGGCGGCGCCATTTTGGCGCCCGCGACGGCCCCGATCTATACTGCCTCGCGTGAACACGCCGCACGCGACCAAGAGCACGACCTTGGAGAGCTGCAAGCGCTGGCTCTCCGACGTACAGACGCGCGACCTCGCAAACCTCGGCAGCCGCTCACAGCGGATCGTGCTCAAGTTCGTGCAGGTGCTCATGCTCGTCGGCAGGCTCGACGTCATCAATCGGCTGCAGCTCCACGCACAGGCGCTAACCTACGTCTCGCTGCTCGCCATCGTGCCCCTGCTCGCGGTGATGTTCGCGGTGGTGAGCGGCTTCGGCGGCCTGGAAGATCTACGGATCAAGCTCGAGGAGCTCGTGCTCAGCAACATCTCGGCCTCGGACGAGGTGCGCGAGGCCGTCGCGGGCTACCTCTCGCGCGTGCTCGGCGGCATCCGCACCGGCACCTTCAGCGCCGTCTCCGTCATCATCCTCATCTACTCGGTGCTGTCTTTGCTCGGGCACATCGAGCTCTCGATCAACAGCGTCTTCGGCTCCAAGTCGCTCCGCCCGTGGCTCTCGCGCCTCATCACCTACTGGGCGCTGCTCACGCTCGGCCCGCTGCTCCTCGGCGTCTCCTTCGCCTTCACGGCGGCGCTACAGACCTCGTGGCTCGCAGAGATCTTTGACGGCCTAGGCCTCGGCGGGCTCTTGCTACGCCTGCTCCCGCTCGTGCTCACCTGGGTAGCCTTCGCGATCATGTACCTCGTCGTCCCCACCGCGTCGGTGCGTATCTCCTCGGCCGCCTTCGCCGCCATCGTCACCGGCTCGCTTTGGACCGCGGCCAAGGTGCTCTACGCCATCTACGCCCGCAAAGCCTTGGCGACGCACAGCATCTACGGCTCGCTCGCCACCGTGCCGCTCTTCATCCTCTGGATCTATGTCTCGTGGCTGCTCGTGCTCTTGGGCGCGCAGCTCGCCTTCGCCTATCAACACTCCTCGACCTACGCCAAGGAGGCCAAGGCCCGCCTCGCGAACCAGACCTACCGCGAGCGCGTGGCCTGCCGGGCGTTCCTCGAGGTGGCGCGCGACTTCTTCTCGGGTAAGCCCCCGACCTGCCCCGACGACCTCTCGGTCGCGCTCGATGTACCAAGGATCTTGATCGAGTCGGTGGTCTCGGACCTCAAGACCGGCGGCCTCTTGCGCGAGGTCGCGGACCAGGGCCTCGTACCCGCCAAGGACCTCTCCAAGGTCACCGTCGCCAGCATCGTGCGGCTCTTGCGCGGCGGCATCGGGGTTCACCTCCCCATGCGCGACA
>CAYXQW010000376.1:1228-3357 GCA_964466695.1 uncultured Bdellovibrionales bacterium | reverse complement strand
GGACAACGACTGCGACGGCGAGGCGGACGAGGGCGAGGATCTCGACGGCTGCGAGGTCGCCTACCGCGATCTCGACGGCGACGGCTACGGCGACCCCGCCGATGCGCGCTGCCTCTGCGGCGCTCCTTATGGATACGCCGCGCGCGCCGGCGACTGCGACGACAACCCGTCGTGGTGCGGCGCGGCTTGTCACGAGGGCGCGCGCGAGGTGTGCGACGGCTTCGACAACGACTGCAATAACGCTGTCGACGAGGGTGACAACCTCCCGGGCTGTCGAAGCTTCTATATCGATCAAGACGGCGACGGCGTGGGGGTGGGTGAGCCGAGGTGCCAGTGCGGGCCGGCTTCGCTCTACAGGGCAGAGGTCGGCGGCGATTGCGACGAGAGCGATCCTCTGACCTACCCTCTGGCCACCGAGATCTGCGACGGGCTCGACAACGATTGCGACGGCGAGGTCGACGAGGGCGCGGCCCCGTCCTCCTGCCGTGACTTCTACAAAGACCAGGACGGCGACGGCTTCGGGGCCGGCGAGCCCTCGTGCCAGTGCGGCGCGGGCGACGGTTACGTGCGGCTCAACGGGCTCGACTGCAACGACAACGAACCTCACACCTACCCTGGCGCCCCCGAGCTCTGCGACGGCAACAGCAACAACTGCGCGAGCACGAACCCGGGCTGGCCGGCGGTGCCGGCAAACGAGACCGACCAGGACGGCGACGGCTTCGTCGCCTGCGTGAGCTGGAACGATATCCAGGGAGACAACCCCTCGATCTTAGGCGGCGGCGACTGCGAGCCCACGAACCTCGCCGTGTACCCCGGCACCACCCCGGGATGTACCCTCGCCGACGGCTGGGTGTGCACCGCGGGAGCCCCGGCGTGCACGCCGCGCTGCGGCGACGGCCGCCGCCTCGGCGCGGAGGACGACGGGCACGTGGCGCGCTGCGACGACGGCAACACCCGCGCGGGCGACGGCTGTTCTGGCACCTGCACGATCGAGTCTGGCTATATTTGCACGGAGCTTGCGGCTCGAGGCACCTCGTATTGCCGCAAGAGCTGCCAGGGTTTTGCGGACGTGAATTTCTCCAGCACAACCTTGCCCATGTTGGCGACGCGCGTCGTGGGCGCGAACGCCGCCGGCGCGCTCACGCTCGGCGTCTCTGCTACCAGCGGGTTTGTCGCGGGCGACCTCGTGCTCATCGTCACTATGCAAGCCGACGACGACGCTTGTACGACGGCCTCTTCGGCGGGGCGCTTCGAGCTCAACGACGTGATGGCGGTAGGGGCGGGGGTGCTCACCTTGCGCTGGCCGTTGAGCCGCGCCTACGACGCCGGGGAACCCGATACGCCGCCGTATCACCAGGTGGTCAAGGTGCCCTCGTATCGCGAGGTAACCGTGTCGAGCAGCGCGACCCTCACCGCCGCGCCTTGGGATCCGGCGACGAAGACGGGCGGGGTGCTGGCGCTGCGCGCGGAGAAGCTGACCTTGAATAGCGGCGCGAAGATCGACATGGCGAGCCGGGGTTTTCGCGGCGGCGCGGTCGCGACCCCCTTCTCGGTCGGTCCCGAGGGGCCCTTCGATGCGCGGTTTGCGGGGGAGCCTGGTCGCGGCGGCGGCGACGGCGGCAGCGGGGCCTCTACCTCCGGCACGTCAGGGCAGCCCGGCACCTACGTCGACCCCGAATACTACGGCGGCGGTGGCGGCAGCCGAAACTACTCGGCGTCAGCGTCCGGGGCGTGCGGCGGCGGCGGCGGCGGCAGCCAAGGCGGCGCGGGCGGCTCGGGCTCCGGTAAGGGCGGCGCCGGGTACTCGGGTCTTTCGTCTATAGCCGCGGGCGGCGGCGGCTGTCCTTTCGCGGCGGCCGTCTGCGAGGATCGCACGGAGGCCTTGCGCTTTTTGCTCGGCGCGGGCGCGGCGGCGGGGGCGAGCGGCGGCTGCGCGTACAGGAGCAGCGGCGGCCCGGAGGGGGGGAGGGCCTCGGGTGAGGCGCCGTGCTCCGGGACGCAAGGCGGCGATGGGGCGCCGGGCGGCGGGCTGGTGGTGCTGCTCGCGCGGCAGGTGAATGTCTACAGCGGCACCTCGACCATCATCGTTGCGGGCGGCCAAGGCGGCGTGGGTGGTAATGGCCAGACCT
>CAYXQW010000376.1:0-1218 GCA_964466695.1 uncultured Bdellovibrionales bacterium | reverse complement strand
GCTACGCGGGCGGCGGCGGCGGCGGCGGCGCGCGCGGCGCCGAGGGCGGCACCATCGTCCTCGTCGCGAGCACGCGCTCCGGGGACTCTCTCGCGGCAGATTTGCGCGGCGGCACCGGGAGCAATGGCGGCCAAGGCGGCTACAGCGTCTGCTCCGGAGGAGACCCCTCGGCGGGCGGCGCCGGCGGGACAGCGAGCTCACCGCAAGGCAAGGACGGGGCGGCGGGGAAGGATGCCTGCACCAACGGCGGCGGCGGCGGCGGACGCTACGGCGGCGACGGCCCGCCCGGGGTGTTTTACAAAAGCGCCGACCTACCAACCTCCGGTGACGCCGCCACGGTGTGGACCGGGCTCTTGCCTTTGACCGAGCGTTACACCTGCCCGCCGAGGTAGTTTCTCCCTTGACCTCGCGCGCCTCTTGCGGCTATTAGCGGCGCTTCGGTGGGCGCGTAGCTCAATCTGGCAGAGCAGCGGACTCTTAATCCGCGGGCTGTGGGTTCGATTCCCTCCGCGCTCACCACGCTTTCTCTCAATCTTCGATCGCAATCGCCCAGGGCGCTTTCGGCGGTCGGGGTGGCGTTGCGTTTACGACGCGCCGAGCCGTAGAAAGTGAAGGGAAATTCCTTGACGTACGTAGGCCGGCCGGCATATCGCGTCCGCACGATGGACAGTGGCTTTCGCAGGTGACATCTAACCATTTTTCGTGGGGCCACTTCGGCTGCACCACGGCGGAGATCTTGGGATGACGCAGCGCGGTTTGGACCAAGAAGTACTCGACGAAGTCTTGCGGAGCATCTCGCAGTTCGCCTCGAGGCAGATCTCGCTCAAGTGGCGACTCGCGCAGGACGACAAAGAGGAGTTCCCGGCCGAGATCGTCGCCAAGCTCATGTCCGAGGTCGGCCTCCACCTCGTCTATATCCCCGAGGAGTGCGGCGGCCTCGGCGCCGGCGCCTTCGACGTCGCGCGGGTGAGCGAGGTCATGGCCACGGTGGACTTAGGGCTCGCCACCGCCTTCTTCGCGATCTCGCTCGGCCTCGATCCCATCGCCGTCGGCGCGACGCCCGAGCAGAAGCGCCACTGGATGCAGCGCGTCGCCGACGAGATGATGGTGGTGGCCTACGGCGTCACCGAGCCGAGCGCCGGCTCGGACCTCGGCGCGCTCAAGGCTCGCGCCGTCAAGGTCGAGCGCGACGGCACGACGTACTACCGCCTCTCGGGC
>CAYXQW010000375.1:0-3370 GCA_964466695.1 uncultured Bdellovibrionales bacterium | reverse complement strand
CATTCATGGCAGCGATTCGAGAACTCATCGCGTTGGAGTGCACGGAGTGCAAGCGGCGCAATTACACGACGTCCAAAAACAAGAAGAAGCACACGGACAAGCTCGTGCTCAAGAAGTATTGTCGCTTCGACCGGCGGCACACCGAGCACAAGGAAACGAAGGTCAAGTGATGGAGTACAGGCCAGTAGCTCCAATTGGTAGAGCGGCGGTCTCCAAAACCGCATGCTGGGGGTTCGAGTCCCTCCTGGCCTGCCAACACCTCAAGCAGGGTGGGTGCTAACCGTTATGGGATCTAGAGCACGCTACGCGGTGGTCGGAATTTTGGCGCTCGCCATCTTGGCTGCGGTTTCGTTATCGCATGCCTTCGTTTGGATCTGGGCGCAGCTTGGCTGGGACGATATCTCGGTGTTTACACGGGAGCTCACCATCAGCCGGGCCTTGGCTTATGTCGCGGCGCTCGGTGCCGCGGTCTTCGTGATTAAATACCGTCCGGCTTTCCAGGCCGCCAATGAGGTGGTGGACGAGATCTCGAAGGTCACTTGGCCCACGCGCGAGGAGACCGGCAATGCCACCGTGGTGGTCATCGCTGCGGTGTTTATTTGCTCGGCGTACTTGGGCTTTTTGGACATGATCTGGTTGGTTCTGAGCAACTGGGTCCTCGGTGTGGGGCACAGTTAGACGCTTTTATCGAGAAGGTATGCGGGAAGCAGGAGCTACAATGACCGACCGGGAGCACGACGCGAACGCCGAGGGCGAGGTGCCCGAGGCTCTGGACGAGGCGTCGGCCAAGCCGCAGAACCCGGATCTCAAGTGGTATGTCATCCATACCTACTCGGGCTTTGAAAACAGGGCGAAAAAGAGCCTCGAGGAGCGCGTTCGCCAGCATAATTTGGCTGACTACTTCGGTGAGGTCCTGATCCCCACCGAGAACGTCGTCGAGCTCGCCAAGGGCGGTCAGCGCAAGACCACCAAACGCAAGTTCTTCCCGGGCTACATGCTCGTGCAGATGATCTTGAACGACGAGACTTGGCATCTCGTCAAAGCGACGCCCAAGATCACGGGGTTTGTCGGCAATGCTACCCAGCCGCCCGCGGTTTCGGATCAAGAGGTCCGGCGTCTCACGCGCCAGATCGACGAAGGCACGCTCAAGCCCAAGCCCAAGGTCAAGTTTGAAGACGGCGAGAATGTGCGTGTAGTGGATGGGCCTTTCCAGAACTTCAACGGCGTGGTCGACGCCGTGAACGCGGAGAAGGCGAAGGTGCGGGTTCTGGTCTCGATCTTCGGGCGCGCGACACCGGTCGAGCTCGATTTCGTGCAGGTGGAGAAAGCATAAATGGCAAAGAAGATTGCAGGTTACGTAAAGCTACAGATCGCCGCCGGTAAGGCTACGCCATCACCGCCGGTCGGGCCCGCGCTCGGTCAGCATGGCGTCAACATCATGGGCTTCTGCAAGGAGTTCAACGCGCGGACGGCGAAAGACGGCGACATGATCATCCCCGTGGTGATCACCGTCTACGCCGATCGTTCTTTCAGCTTCATCACCAAGACGCCGCCGGCCTCGATTTTGTTGAAGAAGGCCGCTGGCTTGAAGACGAGCAAGAAGCCGAGCTCCGGCTCCAAGGAGCCCAACAAGGTGAAGATCGGCTCGGTGACGCGGCAGCAGATCGAAGAGATCGCCAAGGTGAAGATGCCAGACCTCAATGCCAAGGATCTCGCGGGTGCCATGAGCATCATCGAAGGTACGGCGAAGAGCATGGGTCTGGAAGTGAGAGGCTAGAGACAATCAAGCGCAGGAGGTTCTTCGCGAAAGCGCGGGCCGCTGGAACTGCGAGAGGTGCGGTATGGCTAGAGTCGGTAAGCGTTACGCGAGTAACGCCGAGAAGTTCGACCGCCAGAAGCGGTATGAGGTCGGCGAGGCGTTCTCCATCCTCAAGTCGCTCAAGGTCGCGAAGTTCGACGAGTCGGTCGATGTGGCTATTCGCTTGGGGATCGATCCCAAGAAGTCCGACCAGATGGTGCGCGGCGTGGTCTCCTTGCCGCATGGCACGGGCAAGACAGTCAGGGTCCTCGTGTTCGCCAAGGGCGAGAAGGTTGCCGAGGCCGAGGCGGCTGCGGCGGACTTCGTCGGTGGCGAGGATCTGGTAGAAAAGATCAAGGGTGGCTGGGTCGACTTCGACGCCTGTATCGCCACGCCGGACATGATGCCCAAGATAGGTCCTATCGCCAAGATCCTCGGCCCCCGTGGGCTCATGCCGAACCCCAAGGTCGGTACGGTCACCATGGACGTGGGGCGCGCGGTCAAAGAGCAGAAGGCGGGGCGTATCGAGTTTCGCATCGAGAAGGCCGGCATCATCCATTGCCCGATCGGCAAGCTTAGCTTCGAGTTGCAAAAGCTCGAGCAGAATTTTCGTGCGTTGCTCGACGCGGTGGTCAAGGCGAAGCCCGCTACCGCAAAGGGCAACTACGTACTCTCCGTGTCACTCTCCAGCACGATGGGTCCCGGTATCAAGATCGATGCCGGTAAGGCTCAGGTCGGAACGGGCCAGGTGTAAATCATGATCAAGCAAGCGCAAAAGAACGAGCTGGTGGCCGCGATGCGTGGTGAGCTGGCCGAGGCTCAAGGCGTGGTGTTCGTCGACTACACCGGGCTTACGGTCGCCGAGGTAGAGGACGTAAGAAAGAAGGCGCGCGCCGCCAATATCAAGTATCGCGTGGTCAAGAACACGCTGCTTTGCCGAGCCCTCTCGGGTACGAGCGTCGAAGACGCGGCCAAGTTCCTCAAGGGCACGCCCACGGGGGTGGTCCTCGGCGCGATCGACCCGGTGAGCACGGCCAAGTTGGTGGTGGATTTTACCAAGGCCGGCAAGCACCTGCGCATCAAGGGTGGGATCCTCGAGAATAAGGCTATCAGCGCGAGCGAGACCGAGTCTTTGTCGAAGATGGCGACTCGCGACGAGCTTTTGGCCGAAGTCCTGGGCTTGGCGCTCGGCCCTGCTCGCCGCCTGTTGGCGCAGGTGAAGAACCCCGCGGGGCGGGTGGTCGGTGCCGTCGAGAAGCTCGCGGAGGAGGGCGCGACTGCAAACGCACAATGAGGATTACGACAGGCTCGCCTGTCGTCAATGAGAGTCATTTTTGTTGAGAGCGTAAACACAAGCGCACACACGAGAACGCCAAGCAAGCGCGGGCTCGACGAGTTGGGCGCACGGAATTTGGGCAAAGGAGTAGGTCATGGCAGAGGCAGCACGTAATTGGAACGCGGAGATCAAGGACCTCGGCGAGAAGATCGTCAAGCTCACGCTGTTGCAGGCGAAGGAGCTCGGTGATTACCTAAAAGAGGAGCACGGTCTCGAGGCCGCAGCTGGCGGTGGTG
>CAYXQW010000374.1:2107-3373 GCA_964466695.1 uncultured Bdellovibrionales bacterium | reverse complement strand
GCGCCGGCGAGCACGCGCCGCTTGTCGCGAAGATATGCCTCCGCCATGACGATCGCGCTCGCCGCCGGCGAGTAGTAGGCGCTGCCGGTCTTGAGGAGGCCGACGATCTCGCCGCCGGCCGTGCGGGTGCGCGCGACGATGCGCTCGATCTCCTCTTGCCCCATGAGCCGAGACAAAGGGATACCGCCCACCGCGCACCACGGCACGATCGGCACCATGTCGTCGCCGTGACCACCGAGCACGAAGGCGGTCACGTCCTCGACCGACACCGCGAGGGCCTCGGCTACGAAACCGCGAAAGCGCGCCGCGTCGAGCACCCCGGCCATGCCGACGACCTGGTTCTTCGCAAAGCCCGTAAGCTCGGCGAAGGCGTACACCATGGCGTCGAGCGGGTTAGAGATGACGATGCAAAAAGCGTTCGGCGCTTGCTCCTTCACGTTCTTGGCCACCTCGGCGATGATGCCGAGGTTCATGTCGAGCAGCTCGTCGCGGCTCATGCCGGGCTTGCGCGGACGGCCGGCGGTGACGATGACCACGTCGGCTAAAGCGAGGTCCTGCGGGTCGCACGAGCCTTTGATCGCGGCGTCTTTTCCTGCGGCCGAAAGCAGGTGCGCGAGGTCGAGCGCCGCGGGGATATCGAAGAGCACGACGTCGCCGAGCTCTTTTTGCGCGGCGAGCAGCGCGAGGTTGCCGCCGATCTGACCGGCCCCGATGCTCACGATCTTGGGGCGCCTCTTTTTGAAGGGGGCTTGCTTGATCATGGTCTCAAAATCCGGGGTGCAGCGCGCGGATGAGGCCGAAGCAGGCGGCGGCCACGATGGCCGCGGCCGGGATCGTCAAACCCCAAGCCCAGACGATGCGACCGGCGACTCCCCAGCGCACGGCCGAGAGCTTGCGCGTGGCGCCTACCCCGATGATGGCGCCGGTGATGGTGTGGGTCGTGGAGACGGGGATACCGAAGATCGTGCTCATAAACAACGTGATGGCGCCGCCGGTCTCGGCGCAGAAGCCGCCCACCGGCCGGAGCTTGGTCACCTTCATGCCCATGGTGCGCACGATGCGCCAGCCGCCGAAGGTCGTCCCGACGGCCATGGCGACGTGGCACGAGATGATGATCCACCACGGGATCCCTTCGTGGTGCGGTGAGAGATAGCGCGCGGCGACGAGCAGGGCGACGATGATGCCCATCGTCTTCTGCGCGTCGTTGCCGCCGTGACCCAGCGAATAGGCCGCGGCCGACAAGAGCTGCGCGCGGCGAAAGACCGT
>CAYXQW010000374.1:0-2097 GCA_964466695.1 uncultured Bdellovibrionales bacterium | reverse complement strand
ATGAAGCTGCGCGTCGACGCGGCGCGGCTGCTTAAAATGGCGGAAGAGAAGAAAACGGTGCAAGAGCTGCGCGCGGCGAAAGACCGTGTCGAGGCGCGCCGGCCGCCAGCGCCGAAAGATCCAGCTCACGGCGATCATGATGCAAAAACCCAAGAAGAGCCCCAAGATCGGGGCGACCACGATGAACACGAGCGTCGTTATGAGCTTGCTCCAGTAGAGGGCGCCGAAGCCGGCGTAGGCCACCCCGGCCCCGGCAAAGCCCCCGACGAGCGCGTGCGAGGAGCTCGTCGGCAGCCCCCACCACCAGGTGATGAGATCCCAGACGATGGCGCCCACAAGGCCGCAGAGCACGACGTAGACGAAGGCGAGGTCATCGGGGTCGATGTGCACGATCTTGCTAATGGTGCTCGCCACCCGCGGCGCGAAGACGAACATCGCGACGAAGTTGAAGAAGGCGGCCCACAGGACCGCCGTGCGCGGCGAGAGCACGCGCGTCGAGACCACGGTGGCGATCGAGTTGGCGGCGTCGTGAAAACCGTTGATGACATCGAAGATGAGCGCGATGCCTACCGTAAAAGCTACTAACCAGAACAACGATCCCATGAGCTAGACTCTCACGCGTTCTCGAGTACGATACCCTCGACGATGTTGGCCACGTCCTCGCATCTGTCGCTCGCGCTCTCGAGGTCTTCGTAGATCTCTTTCCACTTGATCACCGTGATCGGGTTCGCCTCCTCGCGAAAGAGGCGCGCGACCGCGATGCGCAAGATGGCGTCGGCCTCGTTCTCGAGCCGGTTCACGTCGACGCAGGCCTCGAGGATGGGCTCGGCGTGCTTCATGTCGCGTAACCCGTGCAACGTCACGGCGAGCCGCTCGGCGGCCTTCACCAAGACTTGCGCGAGCTCGCGCACCTCGGGCGTCAACTCGTCGATCTCGTAGAGGATGATGCGCTCGGCGGCCGCCTCGACGTAATCGAGGATGTCGTCGAGCCGCGAGATGAGCCGGTGGACATCCTCGCGCTCGATGGGCGTGATGAACGTCTTGTGCAGGGCCTCGACGCACTGATGCGTGACCGTGTCGGCCTCGTGCTCGATCTGCTTGATGCGCTTGGCGAGCTCGGGGATCGCGCCGCCTGCCGCCACGAGGTCGCGAAATGCCTTCGCGCCCTCCAGCGTCAAGGCGGCGTGCTTTTCGAAGAAAGAGAAGAAGCTGGTTTCGCGCGGTAACAGACGGCCGAAGACCACGACAGACCTCCATTTTTTATAGCTGCCGCGTATTACCTCATCGGCCGCGCATGTTGTAGCAAAATCTCACATTTTTCTCGGCCGTTCTTAAGAAGGCGACGTTGACCGCCCCCAGGCATTGGGGCATGACTTTAACTACAAGGACCTAATCCTCAAGGTGCGCGTTAAATGTCCCACCTCCTGACCGGGGTCTCGCTACGTTGGAAGATCGGTTTATTGCTGGCTGCCGTGATGGCGGTCGCGATGATCGTCGCCGAGCTTTATGTCCCGGCGAGGCTCGCCAAGAGCTCGCGTTCTCTTTTGCGCACCGCCGCCGGCGGCATCGGCGCGGCCACGGCGCAGGCGGTCGCCGCGAGCCTCTCGACCAAGGATCGCGCGGCGATCGAGGCGCTCTTGCGCGACCAGAGCGCCGCCTGGCCGCTCACCTACGCGGTGCTAAAGAGCGCCAGCGGCTCGGTGCTCGCCACGGTCAACCCGCGGCGCGCCTCGAGCCTCGGCCGCGATGCGACCGACACCCTCGAGGTGATAGATGGCCAGAGCGAGCTGCATGTCCTCGCTCCTTTGACCTTGCCCACGGGTGAGCGCGGCTCCTTGCAGCTAGGGCTCTCGCTCGCCGGCATGCAGAGAGATCTCGGCAAGGAGCGCCTGCTCCTAACCGCGCTCTTCTCGTTTTTGGTCTTGCTCGGTCTCATCGTCGGCGTCGTGGTCGCCGGGCGCCTGGTGCGACCCATCGTCGAGCTCGCCGAGCACGTCGAGGATGTGCTGGGTGATCTTCCACATCTTCCAGCTCGGCAGCGAGGCCGTCGCCGGGTAGATCGGGATCGGGGCGTCGAGGTCGGCGAGCGCGCTGTCC
>CAYXQW010000373.1:0-3374 GCA_964466695.1 uncultured Bdellovibrionales bacterium | reverse complement strand
AGGTCGTGCCGGGGGTTAGACCCGTATCGGTGTAGCTCAGCGCCTTCGTGGCGGGGTTGGTAACGGTTGTCGATCTCGCCGTCGCGCTCGCCCTGGTCGAGCGTTGGTCCGCGCCTTTGGCTACCTTCGTCGCCACCATGGTCGGGGCCGCCCTGAGCTTCACCTTGCATCGCATGTGGGCCTTCGGGCGGCGCGAAGCCAGGCTGCCGCAGCTCGGTCGCTATGTGTTCGCGAGCACGACCTCCGCTCTGCTCAACGCGGGCGGGGTCGCGGTGCTGCTGCTCTTGCCATGGATGGGCTACGTCGCGGCCTGGGCGCTCGTGCACGCGGCGGTGTTCGTCGCCTGGAACCTGCCGCTCTTTTGTCGCGGCTACGTCATGCAAGAGAAGGTCTGAGAGGGCAGTAGCTCGTCGAGCTCGCGGTGATGGGCTTGTACGAGCTTTGCGAGGACAGCCTCGCCGCGTTGCTCTGCGACTGACATGGGCTCGTCGTCGGCGATCATAAGACGAACCTCGTAATAACACTTCATCTTTGGCTCGGTGCCCGAGGGGCGGACGACGACGCGCGCGTCGCCTTCGAGCTCGTAGATGAGGACGTCGCTTTGGGGCAGCGCGAGGGGTTCTTCGCGGCCATCGGCGAAGCTTCGGCGTGAGGCGAGCACGTCGGTGGTCACGAGCACGCGCCGTCCGCCCACGCGCGCAGGCGGCGAGGCGCGCAGGACCTCGCCAAAGGAAGCGCCCGCGAGCGCGAGGTCCTCGCGGTGGGTTTTGTGGAGACCGTGGCGGCGTGACAGCAGGGCGAGCTCGTCGAGCAGGGTGCGGCCGCTCTCGGCGAGGTGCGCCACAAGCTCGGCTAGGGCGACGAGCGCAGCGATGCCGTCCTTGTCGCGCACCAGCTCGCCGATGCAATACCCGAGGGCCTCCTCGTAGCCGAAGATGAAGGCGAGGCCGTCGTGTGCGCGGGCGATGGCCTCGTTGGCGATCCACTTGCAGCCGGTCAGGGTCTCGGCGTAGGCGACGCCGTGCGCGCGCGCTATGGACGCGAGCATGCGCGAGGAGACGATGCTGGTGATGACGAGGCCCTGCGGGGGAGCGAAGATCATACGATCGTGGCCGAGCAAAACCCCGAGCTCGTCGCCGCTCAGGGCGCGGTATGAGCCGTCGGGCGTGCGCACGGCCGCGAAGAGGCGATCGGCGTCTGGGTCGTTGGCGACGGCGAGCTCTGCCCCGACCGCGGCGGCGTGCGCGAAGAGTTCCGCGCGCGCGCCCGGCTCCTCGGGGTTCGGGCTCGTGACGGTGGGGAAGCGGCCGTCGGGCTCGCGCTGCGACGGCACGGAGAACACCTCGGTGAACCCGGCACGCTCGAGCGCGCGCTCCGCGAGCTCGGCGCCGACCCCGTGCAAGGCGGTGTACGCGATCCGTAGCCGCGCGCGTGCCGGGCTCTTTTGGTGGAGAGACAGCGCCGCTACGCCCGCGAGGTAGGCCTCGATGAGGTCTTCGCCGATGATGGCAATGAGGCCGCGCGCGCGCGCCGAGGCGAAGTCGCACGGGGGGAGCTCGGCGGCAGCCGCCGTGGCGATGGCGTGGGCGATGCCGGCGTCGTCGGGGGGGATTATCTGCGCGCCGTTCTCCCAATACACCTTGTAGCCATTGTACTCGGCGCCGTTGTGGCTGGCCGTGATCACGATCCCCGCGGCGGCGCCGAGCTCGCGCACGGCGAAGGCGCAAAGCGGCGTGGGCACGGGGCGAGAAAAGACATGGCTTTTGAAGCCGAGCGCCGCGAGCACCGCCGCGCAGTCTTCGGCGAGCTCGGGGGACATGCGGCGACAGTCGTGACCTATGACGACGCCGCGCTGCGCCGCGTGCGCTACTTTCTCGCCGAGGTAGGCCGCGAGGCCGGCGGTCGTCTCGCGCACCACGAGGCGGTTCATGCGCGCGGGTCCTACGCCGATGATGCCGCGCAGGCCCGCGGTGCCGAACTCGAGGCGCCCCGCGAAGGCGCGTCTTAGCTCCGCCTCGTCGCCGCGATCGAGGAGTTCTTGTAGCTTTGCGCGCGTGGTCGGATCTGGGTCGCGGCGAAGCCAGGCGGCGATGGCGGGGTCTTCTGGGTGCACGAGCGAAGTCTGCCGGGTTTTGCGCGCGGTTGCCATCAATGTCGCAACGACGATAGTAGCTCTCACAGCGCGGATCACCCGGGTGATCCACGCTGTCAGCCCACGAAAGGACCCCGATGGAAGTTCGGTGTGAGCGTTGCGAGACAGTCTACGAGTTTGACGAGTCGCGGATCCCTGATGACGGGGTAGATGTTCGTTGCACGTGCTGCGACCACGTCTTTCGTGTCTTTCGCGCTCTATCGTGCGGCGGGCGCGACGCCTGGGCGGTGCGTCATGCCGACGGTCGCCTGAGCGCGTGCCGCGATCTCGCCACCTTGCAGCGGTGGGTTGTCGAGCGGCGCGTCAAGCGCTCAGACGAGCTCTTCGTGGGTGGTGTTCTCTGGCAAAGGCTCGGCGAGATGACCGAGCTTCTTCCTTTCTTCGCGGCCGTCGAGGCCGTGCGCCCCCAGGTGACGCGCGCGGTCGCCGCGAGGTTTCCGGTGGGCGGCTTCGCCATGATCCCGGCCGTGACTGCGAGCGTGGAGCAGAGGGGATCATCCCCCTCGGGAGGCGCGTCGCGCCGCCGCTCGTACGTCTCGATCCTGCTCTTTGCGATCTTGCTCGTAGTTGGCGCCGTGCTCGCCGCGGCTCGCTTTTGGCCCACGCCTGACGTGCTGGCGCTCGAGCTCGTGCGGGACGGCTATGTCGAGCTCCGCCGCGACAGTTACGCGGCCATGGCGCGCGCGCGTAGCCTCTTCGAGCAGGCAGAGGCTCGAGATCCTCGTTGTGTAGAGGCTTCGCTCGGCATAGCGCAGGTCGAGCTCAACCGCGCCGAGTACCTCGGCTTCGAAGCTCGCCAGCGCGAGTCCGGCGAACTCGCCGCGGCGGCGTTCGCGCGCGCCAAGGGGGCTTTGCAAGCAGGCGAGGTCGTGCCGGCCGCCTACGTCGTCATGGCCGACTATTACCGCATCATGGGTGCGCTGCAGGACATGGAGGCGTTGCTCGAGCGGGCACGCCGCGTGGCGCCCGGGGATCTCGGGATCATGTACGTGAGCGGCGCCGCCCTCGCCGCGAGCGAGGACGCGGCGAAGCGGGCGCGCGCGCGGGATCATCTCGACGCTCTGCTCGAGGCCGATCCGGCGCGGCAGCGGGCGCGCCATGCGCTCGCGCGCCTCTACGCGATGAACGGCGAGCCTGACACGGCCTTGGAGCTGTGTCGTGCGATCTTGCGCGAGGTCCCGGATCACGAGCTCTCGCGGTCGCTCATGAAGTCGCTTTCGAT
>CAYXQW010000372.1:0-3382 GCA_964466695.1 uncultured Bdellovibrionales bacterium | reverse complement strand
ACTTTGATGCAGTGGTACAGCGAGCGCTACGCCGACACCGAGGCCGCGAGCGCGTATCGCCTCACGCTCGCGCGCCAGCGGGGAGACGCCGAGGCCTTGCTCGCGGAGCTCGCGCAGCGCCTGCGACACGCCGATGAGCTCTCGGAGGAGGAGCGCTCAGCGGTCCGCCTCGAGGCCGCGCGGGCGAGCTTGCGGCTCGGCAAAAAGGACGACGCCGCGGCGCACCTCTTTACGGCCCTCGGCGACGTGGGCGATGAGGTCGCGCGGTTGTTCGAGATCTTCTGCGTCATGGCCGAGCTCGGCGACGCGAAGCTCGAGCAAGAGGTGGCCGAGCTCGCCGCGCGGCTGCAAGAGGAGGTGTTCGCCGAGACCGCGGCGGCGACGGGGCCTACGCGCGAGCGCTGGCTCGAGCTGCTCGGCCGCGCGCGCGAGGCCGCGGGCGACGACGCCAACGCCTTGTCCTCCTATCGCGAGGCGCTCACGCTTATCACCACGGGCCCGCCGCCTCGCCTCCTCATCGCGGCGCTACAACGCATCTACACGCGCCAGCGCGATTTCCTCCCTCTCGCCGAGCTCTTCGAGCTGCTCGGACGCAGGCTGGAGGCCCCAAAGGCGCGGGCGGCGGCGCTCTTGCGCGCGGCGACGCTCTTTGGCAGCGAGCTCGAAAATCCCGAGAAGGCCGAGGCTTGCCTGCGACGGGTCTTGAGCGAGGAGGCGCATCATCCGGGCGCCGAGCTCGCCTACGGCATGCTGCTCTCGGCGCGCGGGCGCCACGCCGAGGCGCTCCCCTACTTGCAGGCCCAGCTCGCCACGGCCGAGGAGCCGAGCCTCGAGCAGCTCATGGCGTGGGCCGAGAGCCTGCGGCAGACGGGCGCGCACGCCGAGAGCCGCGACGTCATCGACAAGGCGATCGCCATCGACCCCGATCGCATAGAGCTCTACGAGAAGCGCGCCGAGGCGGTGGAGAAGAGCGGCGACCCGAGCGACGCCGAGGCTGCCTGGCTCTACTACGCGCAGATGCTGCCTCATGACGCCGCCGCCCCGCGCGAGCAGGTCTATCGCCGCCTCGCCACGCTCGCGCAAAGGCGCGCCGACGCTGCGAGCTGTATCTCGTACCTCGAGCAGGCCTGCCGCGTCGCGCCTGAGGCGGCCGATCTCATAGGCGAGCTCCGCGGCATGTACGAGCGCGGCGGGCGCTTCGCCGAGGCGGCGGAGCTGCGCTTGCGCGAGGCCTCGCTCGCGGTCGATCCAGAGGCCCAGGCAGCGCACTTCTTTGCGCTCGCGGAAACGTACCGCGAGCACCTCGACGACGCCATCATGGCCGCCGCCATGCTCGAGAAGGCCGCCGAGCTCTTGCCGAAGGACCACGCCATCGTCGAGAAGCTCGTCGCGCTCTACCAGGAGGTCGGCAACTGGCCGCAGCTCGTAGTCGCGGCCGAGCGCCTGCTGCGCCTCGATCCCACCCGCCGGACAGCACCGTTCTTGGCGCAGCTCTCGCTCGCCTACGAGGAGTCGGGAGATCTCTTGCGCGCCAAGGAGCTCGTGGACGAGGGCGCCGCGCTCGACGGCGACGACCTCGAGCTCAAGGCCCGAAGGCGCAGCCTCGCGCTGCGCACGGGCGACTATCGCGGTTACGTCACCCTCGAAGAGAAAGACCTCACCGGGCTCGTGCCGAGCGAGGAGAAGCTGCCGCGGCTCTTGGCCTTGGCCGACGTCTATCTCAAGCACCTCGAGGCCCCCGAGCGCGCCGCGCGCGCGCTCGCCGCGGCACAAGAGCTCGAGCCCGAAAACGCGCTCATCACACGCCGCGTCGCCGACCTCTGCGCGGTGAACCCCAAGACTTACGCCAAGGCGGCCGAGGCGTATCGCTCTTTGCTCCTCGCCTCGCCGCTCGACGTGGACCTCTTGCGCATCCTCGCCCGCCTCTATGGGCAGCTCGGAGAGACCGATCGCGCCTACGGATACTACGCGGCGTTGCTGGTGCTCCTCGCCGATGACCCCGAGGCGCGGCGCTTCGTCGAGGCATGCCGTGAAGCACGACCTTCGCGACCGCGCCGCGCGCTCACCGACGCCGATCGTGCCGCGGGTCTTCTCCACCCGGCGCAGAGCGGACCTATCGAGGAGCTCTACACGCCGCTCGCGCGCTTCGCCGAGCTCGCGCAGCCGTCCGAGCTATCGCGGCGCGGCCTCGGCCAGCGCGACATGCTGCCACCCACCGATCCGAAACGCGAGGCGCTCGCGAAGATCTTGGAGGCCATCGGCCTACCAGAGGCCGAGCTCTACGCTTGGCGCGGCGGCACCTACGCCTGCGAGCTCGAGCTTGCAAACCCTCCCGCGATCCTGGTCGGCTCGATGCTCCTTGGCGACACCCCGGAGAGACAACGCGACTTCCTCGTGGCACGCGCCGCCGAGCTCTACCGCGGCGGTCATAGCCTCTGCGAGAAGCTCTCGAACGAGGAGCTCGGCGGCCTGCTCGCGGCGCTCGCCATCGCCGTCACGCCCGCCGCGACCCCGGGTGGCGCCACGCGCGACACCCCGCGCCTCGCGGAGGTCATCGGCGCGCCCATGACCCCGCAGATCCGCTCCACGATGGCCCCGCGCGTCGACGCCTACGTCAAGGCCTCGAGCACCGCTGACCTCACCGCCTGGCGGCGAGCCGCCGCGGCGAGCGCCGCGCGCGCGGCCATGCTCATAAGCTGTGATGTGGAGGAGGCGCTCTCGTCGCTCTTGCGGCTACGCGGCTTCGACGACATCGACGACGAGCAACGCCTCGCCCTCTTACGCGAAGCGCAAGAGGAGCTAGACCTCCTCCGCTTCGCCATGAGCGAGGAGTACTTCGCGCTCCGCGAGGCGCTCGGCCTCGCGCTCAAGCGCTCGAAGTAAAAAATCAGAGCACGAGCCGCTTCTCGATGAACTCGTTCAAGATGCGCATCTCGCTGATGCCGATCTCGATGAGCCGCACACCGATCCCCGATATACCAGCGCAACGCTCGGGGTGAGTCTTCGAGGACCAGACGACGAAGCCCTTGCACCGAATGAGGCGCGGCGGGACGGGTAACGAGATCTCGAGCCCGAGCTCGGCCCCAAAAGACAGAGGCTCGTCCATCTCGATGAAGACGCCGCCGAGGCTGATGTTGCGCACGACGGTGGAGGACGAGGTGCTCCCGTCAGGCCAGCGGATCTTGACACCCACCTCCACGTCTACCCGTAAGCTCGAGCGCCGCTCGGAGACCATGCTGCAAACCTCATCCCCACATTGAACTCAAAATCTACTGTGCCACGACGACTCGGCGCGCTCAACCCGGCCCCGCCGGCAGGCGCTCCCTAAGGGCCCGGTGCGAAATAACTCGTTCGTTTTGGCCGCCGATACATCCCGTGGAGC
>CAYXQW010000371.1:0-3392 GCA_964466695.1 uncultured Bdellovibrionales bacterium | reverse complement strand
GCTCACCTCGGGGTAGGTGACGCCGAGGCGCACGCCGCGATGGCCCATCATCGAATTGGTCTCGTACAAGCCCTCGGCCCGGTTGGCCAGCTTGTCGAGGCCGATGCCGAGGGCCTCGGCCAGGCGCTTGCGCTCCTCGGGCTTGTTCGGCACGAACTCGTGCAGCGGCGGATCGAGCAGGCGGATGGTGACTGGCAAGCCGCTCATCACCTCCATCGTGCGCTTGAGGTCGTTCTTGACGAAGGGGAACAGCTCGTTCAAGGCCGCGCGACGCTCCTCGGCGGTGTCCGAGAGGATCATCTTGCGCAACAAGAACAAGGGCTGCTCGCTGTTCTCGCCGTAGAACATGTGCTCGGTGCGGAAGAGCCCGATGCCCTCGGCGCCGAAGGCGATGGCCTTCTTGGCGTCGCTCGGGGTGTCGGCGTTGGTACGGACCTTGAGCTTACGCACCTTGTCGCACGTCTTTAGGAGCGAGACGAAGTACGGGTTCTCCTCGGTGCCGACGATCAAGGGGAGCTCGCCGGCGTAAATCAAGCCCTTGGTACCGTTCAAGGTTACGAGATCACCCTCGCGGATGACGGTAGAGCCGACAGACATCTTCTTGCCGTGCACATCGACGTCGAGCGCGCTCGCACCGACGATGCAGCACTTGCCCCAGCCGCGGGCCACGAGCGCCGCGTGCGAGGTCATGCCACCGCGAGCGGTGAGGATGCCTTCCGCCACGCGCATGCCCTCGATGTCCTCGGGGTTGGTCTCGTCGCGAACCAGGATGACCTTCTTGCCGTTCTGTGCCCAGCGCACCGCGTCGTCGGCGGTGAACACCACCTGCCCGACCGCGCCGCCGGGGCCCGCCGGCAGACCCTTGGCGATGGCCTTGGTCTTGGCCTCGAGCTTGGGATCGACCATGGGGTGGAGCAGCTCGTCGAGCTGGGAAGGGGTCACGCGCAAGACCGCCGTCTTGGCGTCGATGAGCTTCTCCTTGAGCATCTCGACCGCCATGCGGACCGCCGCGGGGCCGTTGCGCTTGCCGTTGCGGGTCTGCAGCATCCACAGGCGGCCGTTCTGGATGGTGAACTCGAGGTCCTGCATGTCGTGGAAGTGCTTCTCGAGCTTCTTGCGAATGGCCACGAGCTCCCCGTAGACCTTGGGCATGACCTTCTCGAGCGAGGGCTCGGTCGAGCCTTCCTGCCGCGTCTGCTCGTTGATCGGGTTCGGCGTGCGGATACCAGCGACCACGTCCTCGCCCTGAGCGTTCGGGAGCCACTCACCGAAGAACTTGTTCTCGCCGGTGGCGGGGTTGCGGGTGAAGGCGACGCCGGTAGCGGAGTTGTCGCCCATGTTGCCGAACACCATGGCCTGGACGATGACGGCCGTGCCCCACTCGTCGGGGATGCTCTCGATGCGCCGGTAGGAGACGGCGCGCTTGCCGTTCCAGCTCTTGAACACCGCGCCGACGCTGCCCCACATCTGCTCCATGGCGTTGTCGGGGAAGTCCTTGCCGAGCACCGACTTGACCTTGGCGCGGTAGATGCTCGCGAGCTTCTCGAGATCCTCGGCGGTGAGGTCGACGTCCTGGGTGACGCCCCTCTCACGCTTCATGCGCGCGAGCTCCTGCTCGAGCTGATGGCGCACGCCCTTGCCCTCCTTCGGCTCGATGCCCTCGGCCTTCTCCATGACGACGTCCGAGTACATCTGGATCAAGCGGCGGTAGGAGTCCCACACAAAGCGGGGGTTCTTGGTGAGCGCGATCATGCCGGGGATGGTCTTGCTCGTGAGGCCGATGTTGAGCACCGTCTCCATCATGCCGGGCATCGACTTGCGCGCGCCGGAGCGCGCCGAGACCAGCAAGGGGTTTTTGGGGTCACCGAACTTAGCCCCCATGATGCGCTCGATCTTCTTGAGCGAGGCGTCTACCTGCGCCTTGAGCGCGGTCGGGTACTTGGCTTTGTTCTTGTAATACTCGTTGCAGACCTCGGTGGTGATGGTGAAGCCAGGCGGCACCGGAATACCGAGTCGAGCCATCTCCGCGAGGCCCGCGCCCTTGCCGCCCAAGGTGTTGCGCAGCTTCTCGTTGCCGTCGGCCTTACCGCCGCCGAAAAAATACACCATTCGCTTCGCCGTCTTCGTCGCCATCTGAAACTGTCTCCTTTTTACCTATGTCTTCGGATAACGCAGGGCCGTGTCTGGCCTCGTGCTCCCGTATGTGCCAAAGCGCGCGAGCTTTATAGGCCTACGCTTCGGCGGGGCACTAAAACACTAATCTTGCGAAACATTCAAGGGATTTGAGGACGGGAGCGAGGATCAGCTCATGAACCGCTGGTGGATCTTGGTCGTATAGAGCGCCACCCCGGCGTGCACCGCCAACAGCTCGAACAGCTCGCGGTCGATGTCCTCCAAGCGCTCCTTCTGAGGCAGGAGCTGATAGACCGCGATGGCGCCAGTGGTCTTGCCGCCGAGGCGCAAGGGGATGGCCGCGCTCATGGCGTGCGGATGATCGCCCATGAGAACAGGCTCGCCCTCGGCGATGAACACGACGCCGTCCAAGACGCTGCGCGTCGCCTCGTCGTCGCCCACCTTCAAGGTGGCGCAACGCGCGCGATCTATCCCCATGCCCGCGAGGAGCTTCAAGCTCTTCTTGTCGTCTGAAAGCTCGAAGATCGCGTGCTGCTCGCAGCCGATCAAGTTGATGACGATCTCCTGGATGACGCTCAACACCTCGTCGTAAGAGAGGGTGTCGTGCAGGCGGTAGCTCGCGACATAGAGGTTCGCGAGGTGGCTGTTTTGCCGCTCGAGCACGGAGTAGCGCTCGGCGAAGCGGTGGTTCTCCTGCTCGAGGCGCGCGAGCTGCTCTCTGTCTAAGCCGATGCTCGTCGCCGAGCGCATCTCGAGCTTGGTCTGCAGCTCGCGCACGTCGGCGATCAGGCGCTGGCGCTCGACCTCGCTTCCTAGCAACAGCTCCCGCAAGCGCTCGTTCTCGGTTTGCAGCTCGTGGACGAAGCTCCGCGTACTCTCGGCGACCTCGCGCACATAGGCACCCTTCGGGTCATGACCTTCCATGAGCTTGGTTCCTCTTACCGCAGGTGGTTTTTGATCTTGGTCAGAAGCTCGACGCCGTTTATGGGCTTGGTGACGTAGTCGTTGCAGCCGCTCTCGAAGCCCACCTGGACATTGGTCGCCTCGCTGCGCGTGGTGACCATGATGATGGGGATGTCGCGCGTCGCCTCGTTGGACCGGAGCTGCTTGCACACCTCGAACCCCGTGATGTCGGGCATCACCACATCGAGAAGGATGAGATCGGGCTTCTCCTTCTCGGCCTTGCTCAAGCCTTCGCGGCCATTGACGGCGGTGCGCAGGTCGTACCCCTCGTGGGCCAGGAGCATCTTCTCCATCAT
>CAYXQW010000370.1:0-3399 GCA_964466695.1 uncultured Bdellovibrionales bacterium | reverse complement strand
CCTGAAAGATATTTGTACCGAATTTCACTAACGCCATTTCCACGGCCGAGGTTCCGCGCGACGAGCTCGGCCGGAACCTCGGCCGTGTCTACGACCAGGTGACGAAGCTCCGCGAACTTGCCGGGCGGGTGGGACTGCTTCTTCACGTCGTCGTAGATACGCCCCTTGATGGTGGTCTGCCGCCGCGAGCTCAAAGCGACGTAGGGCGCCACCATCACGCCGTGCACGGCCTCGGCCGGCCAGGTGTTCAACCAACCCACGGTGACCGAGGCGAGCCCGGCCTCGCTCGCGTAATTCCAGAGCGCCGGGCTCTGTCGCATGTTGGAGGTGACGAGGCGTTTGTCTTTGTGGCGCAGGGCGCGCGGCCAATAGTTAGACCCCGTGATGAAGTCGTAGATGCCGTGCACGGCGCGAGGCTGCCCCGTCGCGATGGTGGTCCAGAGCGCCGGCGAGCGCATGGGCTCCTCCGACTCGAGGACCGCGCGCGCGCCCTTGGCGACGAGCTGCTCAAGGACGGGCAGCTCGCCTTTTTGCAGCAGGGGGTCGAGCACCTCGAAGGTCATGCCGTCCATGCCGACGACCACGACCTTGGGGGCGGCGACCGCGAGGGTCAAAGATAGGAGGAGGCCGAGACCTGGCAAGAGAGTCGCCTTACACCCAGGCGAGCCGCCAGAAGATTGCCCAGAGGCCGAGGGCGATGGCAGCGATCCCGAGCCGCCCCTTGTAGGGTGCGAGCTTGGCGATGAAGTGATCGAGCTTGGCGTTCGCGTTCTCGTTCTTGATGAACGACTTGATCACCCCGACCCCGAGCAGCACTCCGAGCAGGAGGCACACCACGGCCGAGGCTGTGTAGAGGAGCCAGGAGATTGGGCTGTAGGCGAGGAGGCCTATGCCGCGCACCGCGCGGATGATCCAGAAGATACCGATGATAGCCGCGCTCGTACCGAGCCAACCTTCATACGGCGAGAGCTTGCTTATGGCCTTCTCGGCGTCGGGCCGCCGCGCGATGATGAGATTTGCCGCACCGAGCACGCCGAGGACCAGCAACAACAAACCTTGTATGAGCCACCACATGGCGGAGCCTCCTCGAAAGAATTAACTGCGCAGGAGAATTCTTTACCCGAAGGCACGCGGGGAAGCCAAGCTTATCGGCGCGGGGCCGCACCCTGGCCGCTCCCTCACGGTCGCGGTTCTGTTGCTACTCCTAGGTTGCGGTGCTGCAACCACACGAGCGCTGCCTCGAGTGGGGCGTCCTTGCCCAAGACTTCCGGCACGGCCTCGTCGGGTTCTATGCCGCGCGCGTCTATCTGCTTTCCCGAGGGAGAGAAGTAGCGCGCCACCGTGAGCTTTAGGCCCGAGCCGTCGGCGAGGTCGAAGACGCTCTGCACCGAGCCTTTGCCGTACGAGCGCGCGCCGAACAAACGGGCGCGGCCGCGATCGGCGAACGCCGCGGCCACGATCTCGGCGGCCGAGGCGCTCTCGCCGTCGATCAACACCGCGAGCGGCAGATCGAGCTCGTGCCCGAGCTCCTGCGCCTCGTAGCTCTCGAGCACGCGACCCTCGCGGCCGACGACCTTGACCACGAGACCTTCGTGCAAGAAGAGATCGGCCACGGCCAGGGCCTCGCCGAACAGGCCGCCGGGGTTGCCTCGCAGATCGAGGACGACGCCGCGCGCTTTGCGCTCGCGCGCCAACGCTGCGGCGAGGTCTATGGCTACGCGCCGCGAGAAGCTGCGCACTTTGACGTGAACGACCCCGCCCGCGAGGAGCCGCGCCTCGATCGGGGCGATGCGCAACCAGCTCCGGGTGAGGGTGAAGGTCCAGGGGTCCTCGCGCCCCTTGCGCCGCACGGTGAGCACGACCTTGCTGCCCACCGGCCCGCGGAGCTTCGTCTCGACACTCTCGAGATTAGCGTCGGTGACGGCGACGCCGTCGATCGCGAAAAGCTCGTCGCCCGCGCCAAGGCCGCCGCGCGCCGCGGGGGAGCCCGCGAGCACCTCGGCGATCCTCGGCGGCTCGAAGGTCCAGTCGAGCGTGATGCCGATGCCCGCGTACTCGCCCTCGGTGGCGTCGATGAGGTCTTGGTATTCTTCGGGCGTGTAGAAAGCCGAGTGCTCATCGAGCGCGCGCGCCGCGCCCTTGGCCGCGCTGTAGATCAGGGCCTCGGGCGCGACGGGGTCTATGTATTGAGCATCGATCTGGCTCATGACCTGCGCCAATACCTCGAGCTTGCGGTAGAGCGGGTCTAAGCCCCCGGCGCTCGCTGCGGCCTCGAGCGCCAAGACACCGAGCGCGCCGGCGCAGAAACCTGCCAAGACGAAGATCGAGGGATGTCTGCTCTGCATACGCGCGCTCCTCACCTGCGAAGCCAGGGGCGAGGGTCCTCGGCCACGCCGTCGTGGCGCAGCTCGAAGTAGAGACCGAGACCCCTGTACGAGCCGCTGTCGCCGACTTGCCCCAAGGCTGCGCCGCTATCCAAAATATCGCCGCGCTCGACGTCGAGGGTCGCGAGGTGAGCGTAGACCGTGTGATAACCGCCGCCGTGGTCGATGATGACCACCTGACCGTAGCCGCGCATCCAGCCCACGTGCACGACCTCGCCTGCGGCCACGGCCGACACCTTGGCCGACACCTTGGCCGTAAAGCTCAGGCCCGGGTGCGAGACGCTCGTCCCGAGGCGCGGGTCGATGACATCGCCGAACCCATCTCGGATCTCACCGAGCACAGGCCAGGGCAGCCGGCCGCGGTTTTCGGCGAACACCGCGCGAAGCCGCGCCGCAGGCTCGAGGCGCGCGAGCATGGTGCCCAAGGACGAGTGGGCGAGGCGCTGCTCCTCGTGCGTCCGTCGCGCGCGCGTAGGGTCTGTAAGCGCCGCGGCGAGGTACGCGACGCGCTCGCCGCGCTTGGTGGCCAAAAGATCACGGCGCGAACGCGCCGCCGTCACCGCGACCGCGAGCTCCTCCTTGCGGCGCGCGACCTGCGATGCCACCTCCAAGGCGCGCTCGTGCTCCTCCTTATATTGCCGATAGAGCTTCTGGTCGTGCGAGGTGACCGCGCGCAGCATGCGCGAAAGCTCGAGGTAGTCGGCGAACGACGCGGCGTCGCCGAGGAGCATGACGCGCGCGCCGCTCGGCAGGCGGGCGAGCGCGCGGAGGCGGCGCGTGAAGCGGACGCGAGCCTCGGCCGCCAGAAGCTCGGCCGCGGCGCGCTCGGTGGCGAGCGTCGCGAGCTCTTGGGTGAGCTTATTACTCGCAGCGGTGAGCTCTTGCAGCTCGAGCTCGTTTTTCACGAGCTTGCGATCGATGCGCTCGAGTTCTGCGAGGACGCTCTGTTCTGGGCTCGCGAGAGAGAGCATGAAGAGCAGGGCGATCATCGCAGCTCCGCGTCGAGGAAGCGACG
>CAYXQW010000369.1:0-3407 GCA_964466695.1 uncultured Bdellovibrionales bacterium | reverse complement strand
AGTGAAAATGCCCGAATCCAACGCGACCCCGCGTGGGGCCGTGCGCTGGGCCCTCGTCGAGGGCGAGCCGTGGGGACTGGACGGCCTCATTCCCGTGGAGGTCACGTGTCCCTTGGGTGTCGACGGCGAGTGTCCTGCGGATTGTAATCGAGAGTGCGAAGAGTTTGAAAGGAGTCAACATGGACTGGAAGGGAATCATCGTAGTGATCGTAGGCCTGATGGCCTGGGCCTGTGTCGCGAGTGCGGGGACGGCCATCACCGTGGCCGGCAATGACGACCACATAGACCTGCGATACGGTCACGTGGCTGGCAAGGGCGAGATCGGCGGCTACGTCAGTTACGGCGACTCGATCATCGCCCAGGGCGGTTGGACGGCCGGGGGAGGAGTGTACGGGACGTGGGACGTATGGTCCCACCCTGCCTCGATCATCGGCTACGAGATTGACGCCGCCCTCTACGTCGGTGGTATTGCCGGACTGCTCAATCAGGACGACGAGCCCGAGGAACGCGGGCGCCGTACCGTACCTACCGTCTCCCTGATCGGCGGGACACGCATCGGAGACGTGGACAAGGGCATCTTTCTGGCGATTGAGGGCCGGTACGGCTTCAAGTCCGCCGATTGGTCCGCCCTGGCCGATATCGAGCAACGGCGCGAGGCGACCCTGAATATCGGATACCGCTTCTGACCATCCGTTTCTTCGCTCGGCCGGCGTGAGACTCTACGACGATGCGGGTTTCTTCTGCTGTTTCCCGCCAGGGCAGTAACGCTGGCCGCCATTTGATCGAAAGGTCCTATGAGCGTTTCATTCTCGTGTCACTGCGAAGAAAGATCACGCCCGGTTAAGGAACGTAATTGGATCGTTGTGCAGCGGTGCTGCCACCATTCCGCGTTCAGTGGGTACCACTATACTCGCTCCGATTACTCCACGGTCTACTGCCGATCATGTGGCGCACTCGGCAGAACTAAGGCGGGATTTGTAGACCAACTCAAAGATGCGCCGCCGGGTGACTTTCTTTAGAAAGGCAGTAATACAATGAAGGCGTGGATAGTCAACCTGCTGTGGGACGCATTGTGGATCTTCCTGCGGCGCGTCCATGACTGGTGCTTTGACCCCGAGCGCAACGCCCGCATTCGCATGAAGCACCGCCAGCGCTGGTGGGCCTATCACCAGCGCGCCCTCGAAACCAAGAGCGAACGGGACGATATGCGGGCCCGGGCGTGGGCAATCCAGTTCGACTTCCGCACCTCGCCGGATGACGCGATCATCCGGGGCGACCTGGAGCCATGGCGCCTGAGCCAGGCACGACCATGAGACACGTGGCACTGGGTCTGATCGCGAGCGCAGTGGTATGGCTGGGTCTGTCCGGTCTGCGTGGCAATGGGGACATGGTCAACTACATCGCCGAAGTTCTCTACATCGACGAGCCCTCACCGCGCATCGAGGATTTCGCCGGGATCCACGCGCAAGTCTGGCAGGCCTGCCGCGACGTCCTGACGGACCGGCAATACATCGAGCTTTCGGAGGGGACAAAGGCTCGCGCCATACGCTCCTGGTCCGAGACCGGCCCGGGCCTCTTGTGGGAAGACTACTACCGGCGGCCCTTCGCCGGCCGCGTGGCGTATAACTACGTCAACTGGCTTGCCTGGAAGGCAGGTGTTCCCCTGGGGCTGGCGCCGTATGCGACCAGCGCGGTCTGCGCCGGGTTGTGTATCCTGCCGATCTCGATCCTCGCGGGCGGCGGCTGGTGGGGGATGGCGGTCTCCCTGGTCTGCTGTCTGGCCTGGCGGCCGGACCTGATCCTGGCGAACACCGCGACGCCGGATGCGATGGCGGCGCTCCTGGCGTTGTCGGCGGTGGCATGGCGGGATCGCTGGTGGTCGATCGCGTTTCTGTTTCTCGCTCCGTTGGCCCGGCCGGATATGATCCTGTTCAGCGTTCCGATGGCGTGGTTCCTGCGCGTTCCCATCCCCGTCCGGATCGTGGCGTGCCTCTGGTCGGTGGGAATCTACGTCGCCATCCAGCGGCTCTGTCCGACCCCGACGTGGACCGAGTGGTTCTGGACGGCCATGCTGCCATCGTTCGGGATTGTGACGCCCGAGGGGGAACTCCCTGCGGTCGATTGGGTGAGGTATGGCGAGCTGTTGTGGCATCGTCTGCCGGTCCTCTGGCACGATGTTTCGTGCCGCATGGCGATGGGGTTGGCCTTCGCGGCTCTCGTCCTGCCTCGGCCCCATAAGCTCCTCCTGCTCGGGTTGCCGGCGGTCTACATCGCGGGCCATTTCGTCCTCTATCCGGTGGCGTTCGAGCGGTTTTTCGTGTGGTGCCACGTACTCGTGACGTGCTCTGTGTTGGGCCGAAGAGAAGATGACGGACGAAGAGATTGACGAAATTGCCAGGCGGATTCGATGGCGGTCGATCCAGGAGTCCATCGCCATCGCCTCTCGCCAAAAAGCGGGCCGCGGGACCCGCGAGGAGAAGACGATGGCGGATCGATGGTATCACCGGGTGGGCCGGGCGGCCAGGAGCATCTGGAGGGCCTGGTTCGCGCGCCGATGCTGCCGGACGTGCGGCTGGTCGCACGATGCGGGATGTAAATACACGGTGGATTGCTTTCATCGGCTGGGCCAGGGCTACGGAGTAGCGGTCTGGAGCACGGGCCGGTGCCAGCACTGGAGGAAACGCAAGTCCCAACTCAAAACTTGAAACTCTCAACTCAACACTCTGGAAAAGGAGTCATCATGGCATGGATGAAGTACACCGGCAGAACCCAATTGCCGGGGATTCCCAATGACTGTGTGACGGTGAGTCCTCGGGGCTCGTTTGGGTTCGCCGAGAATTTGTCGCGGCCCGAGATGGCCAAACAATTCTGCGAGATCGCCTACGATCCGGAGACTGCGCGACTGCGGCTGACGCTCCTGGAGCGGCCGACGCCCCAGACCTATTGCTTTCGCGAGGATAACGGGCGTTTTCGCCTGGAGCCCAAGGGGGCGATGAAACAGTGGAAGCTGTTCCCGTCTGAGCCTCTGTTGTGCGCGGCGGCGTGGGTGGCCGGATCGCTCATCATCCAGTTGCCCGGCGGGCCGGCGCCCGAACCCCCCGCGAAACGCGAGGAATCTGAACCGCAGGCCAAGGCCCCTCGCAAGCAGCGTGCGCCGAAGGGTCCGACGTCGCCGAGTGGCCGACAGTACTGTATCTGTGCGGCCTGCGGCGGCCGGTACGCCCTGGTTCAACGCAACGAAGGCAATTATCCCTACGCCCATCGGGTGGAGGGCAAAATCTGCCCCGGTTGTGTGCGAAGCCCTTTACCATTGGACGCGGACTACGGGGAAAACCGATGACTTCTTTCGATCCCATGAACGCGCCGGCGTTGCGGACCCTGGCGGGCTGCCGCCGGCGCGTGGCCCA
>CAYXQW010000368.1:0-3423 GCA_964466695.1 uncultured Bdellovibrionales bacterium | reverse complement strand
CGATGCCTGCACCCGGTGCCGTGTCCCACGCGAAGGTTGAGACCTCCGTGGGTCTACCCGCACGTGGATACGCTGCCTCGCGTCGTATCGTGCGGCCCAACACATCGAGCGTGAGCGTCACGCTCTCTTGCGAATTCACTGAGCGCGTAAGCTCGCCAAAGGCGTTGTACTCGTAGTCGGTGATGCCCAAGTCAGGGTCGCGTAGCTCGCGCTTCTTGCCGTAGCCGTCGTGAATCGCTTCGATGACGTGACCTTGGCTGTCGGTCACGCGCCAGAGCGCGCCGAGCTGTTGGTGCCCGTGGGTGGGCCACGCGCGGTGTCGCGCCGCGTTCACGCTTGATGGTAGGAACATTGGCTTAGCTTCGTGCATTTCTTCAAAGATCGCGAGAGCCTGGTGCTACCCAATCGTCCAATGTCCGTGCTCAGAAATCCATCGGTCAATGATTTCCGTCTCGTTTGGTTTCAGCATCAGTTCTTCGCGCTACGCCGACCAGACCTTGTTGAAGACCAGGCCGCGGAGGCGGGCTGCTTTCCAAGCCTTCACGAAGTCTTCGTTCACAAACGTTGGGCTCACTCGCAGGCTAGGGAGCTTGAAGATACCGACGCCTGCGATGACTTCTGGGCGAAACGCGTAGCGCGTGATGCGCATGATCCGATCGTTTGAGAAGCGCATGATGCCTGACGCCCGTTCATCTAGCGCATCTATCACTCGAGTCGCGTTGAAGACGACGAGGTTTGTCTCAGAACACGCAAGAGGCAACAGCTCGCCGTACTCCCGCAGGACTGACTCCAACCCGCTGATTGCGTTCCGCCGAAAAACGAGTGCGTGCGATCCCAGCCAGGGGCAGTCTGACTCAGCAAGCTTCTTGCCTTGGTCCTCGTGGACCAGGCGCATCGGTGGCGATCGCCAAGTGTCCTGTCTCGGTGTGCCGTCGATAGTGACATTAAGTGTCTCGAAATCCTCCTGCCGTTCTGGGTGGCAGAACTCGAATCCCTCAGCAGACTGGGGCACGTAGACTTCAGCCATCAGAGTCCACCTCCCAGCATGCCCTGTCTGAGAGCATCTAGGACTTCAAGTGCTTCTGTGCGGGTCGCCGCCTGTCCCAGCGCCTCGTTCACGGCTTGGTAGTAGGCACGGGTGTGCAGTGTCGAATGGACGGCGGCACCAGCCGCATTGGGTGCAACACGAGATGCGGGCAAGAACATCCCGTTTGCGGCATCGTTGACTCCGATGCCGAAGCGTTGGAGCACCGCTCTTGCCGGCGCAGCCGCTTCTGCCCCACCAGCCACGATATGATGCGCGGCCGAGCCTGCTGGGCGAGCCAGACCAGTGGCCTCAAGTGCTTGCCCGAGTGCTCGCGACGAAGGAGCGATGCCCCCCGCAGCACCAACCCTCCCCCACAACCCTCGCGCAAACCGCGCCATCCACCCCGCGCCGGTCCGTGAGCCGATGGCCGCCATCACAAACGCATCATCCATAATCATCGGCGGCGGCGAGGACATGGCGAACGTCTGCGCAGCCTGAAGGTCTTGGTCTGATATTCCAGCCTTCGCAAGCGCCCAGTCGTTGTACGCCGAGATCCAGCCGAGAGGGCTCACCGACAAATAGGCCCCAACTGCGCTCTGCCAACCGATACTTGTTGTCGGAGCGGGCATACTCCCCGGCCCACCATACCCCGTCACGGGTGCGGTCGCCGGTGCGCTCGACCCGGCGCTGGTCGTCGGACCTGGAGCTACGCTCGGTGTCGTCCCCATCCCGCTCGTGTTTTGACATGGCCCTGGCGAAGACTGCACCGTGCCGTCTGCGCCCACGCCGAAGCACTGCGACACGCCTAACGAGAAGCCCCCGTAGGCATCGCCTCCATCAGCGCCATCGCCATCGCTCTCGCCACCCGCCGACTCGCCCTCATAGCCGCTCGGATCTACGAAGGAGAGCGGGTTGTTGAACACATACGAGTAGCGGTTCAACGACTGACTGAAGAACGGTGCTTGCACGATCGGGTCGGGCGTCGTGAAGCGGCCTATGCTCGGGTCGTAAACTCGACCTCCCATGTTCACGAGCCCAAGCTCCGAATCATCCTCGTGGCCCGTGTAGCCTATGCCCTTGGCTTCGCTCGCGTCGGGCGTGTCCGTGCGCTTGCCCCATAGGTCATACTCGCGCCGCTCGGGCTCTTTGACCGCGCTCGTAATCAGCACCGGCGAGCCTAAGTGGTCGGGGTGGAGATACTCGGGCTCGGCGCTGGCTCCTCCGCTCGCTCGCCGCAGCACCGCTACCGTGCGGCCTTGGGCTTGCACGTAGAACTGCTCGGTGACCTGGCCGTTGCTCTCTCTGCGCTCGTATAGGCCGCCGACGTAGAGCGTGGTCTCACTTGGTGTTTGCTTGATGACGCGCTCGCCGTGGGCGCTGTAGCTCATGCTTTGCACCACCGCGCCGCCCTCTTGCACCTCGGTCGGCTTGCCCCAGGTGTTGTAGGTCGTCGTGTAAGCGTGACCTTCGTGGGTGCGGGTGATTTGGCGTCCGAGCGAGTCGTATGAAAACCAGTCGGCCCCGGCTCTCGTCACCGCATGCGGTTGCGCGGCGTTATACTCATAAGCTCCCACGTCTGAGCGATTGAGGATGTTGCCTGTCGCGTCATACGACAGGCTCTGTGTCACCGCCCCGGCCTTGGTCGCCTGCGTGAGTCTATTCAAGCGGTCATACGAGAATCGCTCGCGACTGTTGCGTTGCAGCTCATCGTTGCGAGCGACCAGATTGCCGCTCTCGTCCCACTCGTGCCGTAGGCTCTGCCATCTCTCGCCGCTTGCGCTCTGCGTGATGATGGCGTCGGCTCGACCGCTGCGCGCAAAGTACGTGCGGCTCGTGCTCGTGCCGTCGCCGAAGCTCTCTTGCGTCACTTGCCCGCGTGCATTCGCGCCCTGCGCTTGCCACAGCGCGCCGATCACGTTGATGCCCGAGAGTGCGTCGATACCCGCGAGCGGACCGTGCGCGTCGTAGCGTAGCGCCACACTTGGGCGTGTCTCGCCTTCGCTTGCGGGATACGTGACTACCGACGCGCGCCCCGCGAAATCATAGGCCGTGCTCGTCGCGAACGACTCCGAGCGCCCTTCATGCACGAGCGCGGTCACGACACTCGTGGCGCGGCCATACGCATCGAACGAGTACGTCTCGCTATGCCCGTCCGGCGCGACCTCTTCGTGTAGCCTACCGATGCCTGCACCCGGTGCCGTGTCCCACGCGAAGGTTGAGACCTCCGTGGGTCTACCCGCACGTGGATACGCTGCCTCGCGTCGTATCGTGCGGCCCAACACATCGAGCGTGAGCGTCACGCTCTCTTGCGAATTCACTGAGCGCGTAAGCTCGCCAAAGGCGTTGTACTCGTAGTCGGTGATGCCCAAGTCAGGGTCGCGTAGCTCGCGCTTCTT
>CAYXQW010000367.1:1444-3449 GCA_964466695.1 uncultured Bdellovibrionales bacterium | reverse complement strand
ACGTAACTGCTTGAAATAACCCCACTTTTCTCCGAGGCAAAGGATCCGCACCCATCAGATATCGGCGGAGAGCGCCAGTGCCTGACCCCTTTGCACTCTATGTAGGCCCGCACACGCCGTCGGGGCTGCAGTAGACGTTGCGCCCCTCGAAAGGCTCGCAGCGCCCATGAGGCCCGCACGGGCATCCGGGCGTCCCGCTCGGGCAACCTTCGATCTCGCAGACGCCGCGAACACAGACGCGCGCGCTGCCGTCTTGTGGGCAAGCCGTATGGTCGTCGCAAGAGACCGTGGCCAAAGAGCGCGCGACACAAATGCCGCCGATGCAGCTCATGCGGACGCCGTCCTCGAGGTCGCACGCGTGCGCCGCGGCGCAACCGCAGCCTTCTTCGCCACGCACACAGGCCGTAGGCACGCAGTAGCCGCTGTCACAGAGGGCGTCACCGTTGCAGCGATCGTTCGCCGCGCACGGGCAGCCGGCTTCGCCCGCCGTGCATGCCACGTCGCGCAGGCGATCGCAGGCCCCTGTCATCAGCACGAAAATGGAAAGAAGCAATCGACGACGCATGCGTCACCCCAAGGGCCTAAGCCAAGCTCGCGATCACGAGCTCGAGCTCGAATCCGAGCGCGTATAGCCGCGAGCATAACACGGCTCGCTCGGAAAAATCGTGGTCAGCGCCACGACCGAGCAAAACGAGCGGCCCGTTGCCGATGAGCGCGCCGAGCTCGTGGATGGCCGCGGGGTCTTCGGTCAGGTCGCGGGCGTATCGTTCGAGCATGATGGCTTGGTTCCACGACGTGGCGCCGTGACGATTGCAGAGCTTCGGCCAGTGGCGGTAGCGCACCTCGGCCATCGCGGCGAATTCTTCCCCGAAATAGTATCGAGCACCGCGCCCGCGAAACGACGGCGAGACACGGACGTCACACACAACACCAGCGCCGATGGACCGCACGAGCGCTATCAGCTTCTCGGCCTCGTAGGCTTCCAGCCCCACGCTCACCACGGCCTTGCGGCCCGGCCGCACGTGTGGCCATTGCCGCGGCTTGGGGCTTTGTCGCTCCGATCGCAGGACACAGAGGTCGACGGGAAGCGCACGCGCGGCCGGCCGACCTTCTCCCGCGATGAGCCGTAGATGTGAGCGAGGCGTCATGTCGAGGCTCTTGTGGGTAGGAGCTTGTCTACCAGCTCGGCGATTTCGGTTTCCAGCTCCAGGTAGCTCTTTTTGGAGATGGGGTCGCGGTGTTGAGCCGTATCAGATGGGGCATCGCGGTGGTAGCCTTCATCATCCTTGCGCGCTTCACGCATCTCGAAGAGCGCGGCGAATCGGCGTGGAGCGACCCCTGAGAACAAACGAAAGCGCACTTTGTGCGCCTCGTTGGTCTCCGTGATCGCGTCTTCGTGCAGGTCCGCTGCCTGGCTTTTCGGGTAAGGCTCGATATAAACGACCTCCTTGATGCCGGCGACGATCATGTGACGCGCGCAATCGTGACAAGGGTAGGTCGTGCAGTACAACGTCGTCCCGGCAACACGACCGCCGCCCCGCCGGGCCACGCTGATGATGGCATCCATCTCGGCGTGTACAGCGCGCGAGAACTCGATGAGCGCGCCTACACGCGTCGACTCGAGTTCCTGCGTGATACGCTCGCGAGTCACCCCGCCGAACAACAGAGAACTCTTACTCAGCCTGTCATGAATCTCCTGATAGATCTCTATCTTCTTCTTGTCGCTGTTGCACTGGGGCAATTCTCCCCGGCGAAAGCAGCGCGCGTCTTCGTGCGACAAAGGCTCGCTTTCGTGCGGATACAAGCCGCCCCCATACTTCGGGACGTCGTTGGTGCCTGTCGCGATGATGTTGCCGTCGTCATCGAGGATAGCGGCGCCGACTTGCCTCGATAGACACGAGGACGACAAGGCAGCCCCCCACGCCGCATACATCCCGCGCTCGTTACGATTAGTTAGATCAGTCACATGGCGGGAAGTCAACGCAGCACGAAGCTCAGAATCGCC
>CAYXQW010000367.1:0-1434 GCA_964466695.1 uncultured Bdellovibrionales bacterium | reverse complement strand
TTTTTGCCGACGATGTCCACCAAGCGCGTTAGCTCTCGCGCCAACGGCTCCTCGGTCTCGGCATCGTTACCGACGAAGAAATCCGCACGATGGAGGGTCTTGCGCACGTGTTGGCCGGCGGCCGACGGGCCTTTCTCGTCGTTGGCGCACAAATCTTCGATTTCCTGTGCAGTGGCGCCCTTGTATTTCTTCCGCAGCCTTTCGAAGCGCACCGCGTAGGGACAAAGGATGCCGATCAAATAGAACGAGCTTCCATAGACATCGCGCAAGAACTCGATTTCTTCGGGGTGCTTGAGCTGATCGATGATGAAGGCAGGGACAACATCACCCACCCTTCGCAGGCGCCTCATCTCGCGAATCGCGAGGCCGGCAATGATGCGATGACCCATTTTCTCACGAAGCGCGTCGCCGAGATCTTGAAGGCGGCGCACGGCGCGGGTCGCGGCCGAAGAGTACTCCTTCACCTTCAACGCAAGGTCCGCCGCCGCAGCTTCTATCAGCTCGCTCGCTTTGATCTTGCGAGGGCTGTATTTCTTGTTCTCCAGCTCATCAGCCAGCACCTGGGCCACCCAGCCCGATCCTGAGCCGGCATGACCCACGATACCAAAGACGACCTCCTGAGACTTCTCCCCTTCGACTTTCGCATAGAGCGAGTCGCTCGATGCCTGGCTTACGGTCTGTTTTAGCGCTGCTATGGTGCCCATCTACTGCGTCCCTCCGTGGCGATTAGATCAGTCACACGGTGGATAGTCAACGAAGCACGAAGCTTCGAATAGCCGCGGCGGCGGCGGGATCGCTCCACAGGTCATTGTGGCCGCGCCCTTCGAGCAAGATGAGCGTCGCCCGTGAGCCCAGTCTCTGCGCGAGCTTCTGGGCGTGCGCGGGCGCGATGAGCGTATCGGCGTCGCCGTGTACGATGAGCACGGGGCCGCGTACGTGGTCGATGAGGTCACAGGTTCGGTAGGGGTCGGCGACGGCCCAGCCGATGGGGAAAAGCGGCACGTGGTCGTCGAGCACCTGGGCCATGGAGGTGTAGGGGGAGACGAGCACCAAGGCGGCCGGCGGGCGATCCTCTAGCGCAAGCTGCGCCGCGAGGTGCGCGGCGATGCCGGTGCCGAGGGACTGCCCGATCAAGACGACGCGGCTTACGTCGACGTCAAAGATGCGCGCGAGGCGCTCGATCTGACGCCGGGCGTCGGCCGTCAAGTGCTCCTCCTTGGGCTCGCCGTCGGAGCCGTCATAGCCGCGGTATGCCCACACGGCGAGGCCGAGGTCATGCGCATCGGCGATGCGCAGCAAGATCTCCTGCGACGTGGCGAGCTCCATGGCGTTGCCGCCGAAGAAGACGAGCCAGGGTCGGTCGGCGGCGCGCGCGGCGCGCGTCAGCCCGACGAGCCACACCCTGGGCGCGACCTCGAAGCGGTCGAGCTGCCA
>CAYXQW010000366.1:2801-3507 GCA_964466695.1 uncultured Bdellovibrionales bacterium | reverse complement strand
GAGGTTCGTGCCTTTCTTCATCTTGCGCACGGTCGGACCTTTGGGCGTGCCGGTATCGAGGTATCCCTCGAGACCTCGCCAGCTCGCCTTGCGGTAGTGCTTGGCCTTCTTGGGGTAGGCCGCCGGTGGTCCTGCCGACATGTCGAGCTCGAGCAACGCGCCCTTCGGGACCACGGCCAAGATCTTCTCGTAGTCTGCGGCCGATCGCAGGCGCAGCCCCTTGCCGTCGGCGGCGGTCGCAACTTTGAACGACCGCTTGGCGAGAAAGCTCGGCCCCTTCTCCTCACCTTTGTACGAGCCGAACGGGAGCAAGTGCATGTAGTGCGAGAAGAACTCGATGGTGGCGCCCTTCGGCGTCTTGAAGCGGTGGCGCATGAGCACGAAGCCGGTGGCGAACTTGCGCTCGACTCCTTGCATGGTGACGGTCTTCGCCTCTTTATCGAGTCGATAGGCTACCACCTCGCCGTCGGCCACCGCGCGGATGGGAGTTTTGCTCTCGGCCTCGAGGTGGACGCCGCCGTGCCAGAAGCGATTGCTGCCGATCGGGAAGAGCCCCTTCTTGTTCGCCTCGGTCTTCGCAAACAAGCTCTCGGCGGTCTCGCCCAAGAGCGGGTAGCCGACGGCGGGCGGCTTCAAGAAGTGGCCCTCGACGAGCGTGTAGATGACCGGGCGCTTCTCGCCGTCTTTTACGGGGTCGGCGATCTGA